>JAJZQO010000060.1 GCA_021847575.1 Bacillota bacterium
TCCGGCCAGCGTGACCAGAAGCAGACCCAGGGCAGCCGCCTTTGTCCATCGCCCTGACATGCCGTCACTCCTCCCTAGTTGCGATCGAAGTTACGGTCTGCCGAGGATCGATGCGCTAGACAAGCGATTGCTGGCACTTAAGGCGCGAAGCGCCAACGCGGCTCGCGCAATCGGGGAGCAGTCCGATGCCGTGCCGCACGTTGCCCCGGAGCTGGCCGGCGCAGGCCAACCCTCCGCCTTTGGCGTCGCCGTGCGCACCTTTCGGCGCGTCGCATCGGTCGCCATCTGGCTGGCCAGACTGAAGCTGGCGGCTGCCGCCGATGGGGAGTGGAGTACGTGCTGCTTCAACCTGTGTCGCAGGCTGAGAGCGAAGCATTTGACGGTTTTGTCGGAGAGCATCTGCACGGCGATCCGCTGCAGGGCACCTGCTTCGGCGACTTGCAGGCCAGTGGCGGGCGCAGTGTGCACCGCTTCTATCTTGTCGAGCAGGGCCGGCCGATCGGCAGCCTCAGCCTGATCGGCATGCAGGTGGGCAGGCTGGGCACGCTGCTCTACGCGCCGCGCGGGCCTGTCCTCGACCCGCGACAGCGCGTCGCATGGCGGGTGCTCGCCGCCGAACTGGGTCAGGCGTTCCCCAGGGCCTTCGCCTTTTCGTGCGCGCCGCGCCTCGAACACACGTTGCCCCATCCGCCCGGTTACTGGGAGCGCGCAGGCTTGGCGCTGAGTCCGCCGGTGCCGCGGACTGTGGTGGAATTGCCCTTGAGCGGTGATCCCGCACGGGACTTCGAGCGTCTCAGCAGGCGCTGTCGCGTCAAAGTGCGCCGTGCAAAGAGCCATGGTGTCACGGTGCGCGAGGCTGGACCCGATGAACTGCGCCTCTTCCTTGGACTGATGCGCCAGGGCCCGGCTGGAGGCTGGTCGATCGCGCAGACGCCGTCGGACCTCGCCGATGTCGTGTCCGCGTTCGCGCAACGTGGCCAGGCCGGCCTCTTCCTGGCAGGCGAGGATGGCGCCGTGACGGCTGCCAGCATCGTAATCAGGCTGGGCCGCCACGCGCTTTGCAAGCATTTCGGCGGCGATGGCGGCGGGCGCAACAGGGCGGCAGGCTACGCTGCGCAGTGGGCCGCCATCGCCTGGGCGGAGCGACAGGGCGCCGAGCGCTGCGACATCACGGGCTTTCGGGCCAGCGACGACCGTTCGCTCCAGGAACTGGTCCGCCGCTTCGGCGGGATCGAGCGGAGGTATTCCCTGCTCGAATTCCCCCTGCGCATCGGACCGTACCTTGGGTACAGGCTGCTTCCGTCCGGGCGGCTGCGGGCACGCACCGGCGCCACGGCCGCGGCGGCCGCCCGCTAGGCCGGGTGCGGCTGCGGTCAAGGACATGGCGGGCCTCTCGTGATAAGATCAAGCTGCAAGCTTATCAGCTTTCTTGATCAGGAGGGTCGCGGGTGGATCTGCGTGTGCTGCGCACGTTCCAGGCGGCGGCGCATCTCGAGAACTTCCGCGAAACGGCCGAGCGGCTCGGCCTCAGCCAGCCTACCGTCTCGGCGCAGGTGCGTGAGCTCGAGCTGGAACTTGGCGAGGCTCTTTTCGACCGCAGCGGCCGGCGGGTGCGTCTGAACCAGGCCGGACAGGTCTTCCTGACGCATGCGGAGCAGGCGCTCAAGGCGTACGATCTCGGCCGGCAGGCGGTCCGCGACCACCAGCGGCAGGCGGCGGACCATCTGGCGATCGCGATCGCGCCAGAACCGGCGCGCACGCTGTTGCCCCGCGCCCTCCATCGCTACTGCGATTTGCGTCCGGATGCGCGCGTGTCCGTGGAGGTTGTCCCGTCGGTGCAGATCCCGGCGCTCGTTGAGGGCGGCACCGCCGATCTCGGCATCGGCCAGATCGCGGCGAATCCGGAGCGCTATGCCGTGCACTGCCGCGAACTGCTGCACGACCGCGTGGTGCTTGTGGCGCGCCACGACGGACTCGATCACGACCAGGCGCCCGCCTTCTGGCGCAACCTGATCTCGGAGCAGCGTCTGCTCAGCTACGGCCACCCCGCATACTGGCCGGACCTCCTGCAGGTCCTCGAGCATGCGGGGTTACACCCGCGCGTGCTGCGCGTGACGCAGGTCGAGCTGACGCGCCGGCTGGTGGAGGAAGGCATCGGCGTCTCGTTCCTGCCCGAGCGCTCCGTGCGGCGCGAACTGCTCGAGGGACGGCTGATGGAGGTGCCGACGCCGGGCCTGTTGCTGCCCGCGGCCCCAACCTTCCTGATCCTGCCGCATGAGCCCGTCTCCGAGCCGGCCAAGGACTTTCTCGAGGCGCTCAGGGCAACTTTGCACCTTGCGGCGCCGCTCGCCTGACACGTCTCCAGGTTTACCCGCGCAGGACCCGAGCGGCCTTGCGCAAGGCCGCTCGGGCTGCCAGGAGATCTTCGGGACCCGGCGGAACCTGCCCATAGTGCGCCGCCTCCAGCACCTCGAGTGCCGGCCAGGCGGCGTCTCGCGCCAGCGGTGGCAGGGCGAGTACCTGCTCGCGCCAGGTGGGCTGGCCCTGGCACTTGCCCCGGGCCAGCCTGCCGAGCTGCCGTTCCAGGCGGCGGAGGCGCCATGCGGTCGTGCTCCGCGTCCGCATGAGGCGCCCCGCGAGGCCCAAGGCCGTGAGCAGCAGCAGCCCGAGCACGGCCTCAAGGACCGTCACCCTGTTTCCCGGTCCGGTCCGGGCGGTCCCCGGTGCCCTGCCGCGCGGCACGACGGAAGCGGACGGTCCAGGTGTGGGGTCGAGCTGCAGCCAGCCGTAGGGAGCGACGTCGATCTGTGCCCAGGAGTGCGCGTCCTCCGCGCGCAGCGTCTCGATGCGCGACGCGCTGTCGTAGATGCCCGGGGCGAATCCGACGACCCAGCGTGCGGGCAGTCCGTCCAGCCGCGCGAGCATGACGAAAGCCGTCGAGAACTGGTCGCAGTAGCCTTGGTGGCTGCGCAGCAGAAACCGCCCGATCGGGTCGCCGTGGCGGCTTGGCACGAAGGCGGGATCGTACGTCTCGTGCGTGTCCAGGTATTGCGTGATGCGGCTCGCCAGGGCCCATGGGCCGCCGCCGCCCTGCCGCAGGCGCCTCGCCAGCGGCAGCAGTTCCCGCCGCAGGCGCTCCGGTACGCCAAGGTCCTGCGCGGGCGCGGCCGAAGCCGGTAGGAAGCTGGCGGACTGCACGAGCTTCAAGGGCTGCGCGGGGACGCTGAGCTGCCAGGTGTAACTCGGCGTTCCGGGTACGAGCAGCGCGTGCGCCGACGGCAGGAACGTGCCGCCGGGGGAGGTGGATTGCGCGCTGAGAGCGACCGGGGTGCCTGTGTAGACGAGAGGCGTGATGCTCCCCGGGATGACCTCCTGCACGCTGACATGCCAGACGGCGAGTGGCAGGCCGCGGTTGTCGGGCGGCCAGAGCGGCGAGGGCAAGGGGCGCGTTCCGACGGGTAGATGCGGCCCTGGCGTCTCAAGCCAGTCCACGCCGTTGAACGCGTCGAAGGTCGCCTCCTGCCAGTAGGCGGACTGCGGTGCGCCGCGGACGATGAGGAGAGGCGCCGGCGAGAGCGACACGGGCTGGTTCACGTTTACGCGGCGGGGCAGGGTGGCTCCGCTGACCGCGACCCGCAGGCCGGCAAGTCCGCGCACCACGCTGCTCGGGGGTGTGACGCCAGTGGACGGCGCCTGCGGCCAGACGGCGGCAAGGGCCAGTCCCACGAGCGGCAGGAGGCCAAGCGGCAGCGCGGACCAGGGCATGTCTTCGTCGTCGCCGCCCAAAGCGAGCAGCACGACGCCGAAGGCCAGATAGCCGAAGGTGGGCAGGTCCTGGCCGATGGCCCAGATGCGCCTGTTGAGCGCCAGGACGAGGGTGCCCATCAGCCACAGCCAGACCAGCCGGGTCCTGGCCGTCGCCTCGGAGAACACCTGCCAGCCGAGCAGGCACGTAAGCCAGAGCAGAAGGCCCGTCACGATGATGGCCACCGTGTGGGGTCCGCCGGCGAGGATGGTTCCGCGCAGGGCACCAGGGAGCCACGTCGGGAGCACCGCCCAGAGGCCGAGGCCGAGAGCCGTCAAAAGGCGCAGCAAGTAGCGCGGGATGCCTTGCCCCCACAAGAGCGCGAGTGCCGTCGGCAGAATTGCGAGCAGCAGCGGACGAGGCATGCCGCTCGCCACCGCGTAGGGCCAGACGAGCAGCCCGAGCCAGACGCCGCGCAGCACGAGCAACACCCGTCCGCGGCTCATGGCGCCCATCTGCCGGCCCAGGCGACCAGCCCGTCGAGGCTGCCGATCGCCGGCGCCCTCAACTCCGCGCCCACTGGAACGAACACCGCGGGCTCGGGTGGTTCGGGCCCAAGCGCCGCTTCCCCGGCCGCGATCAGCCATAGTTCGCCGTAGGCGTCGGGCAGGGGCGGGGGCAGCCTGGTTCCCGCGATGCGCCGGGCGTCCGCCTCGGCGAGCGCTGCGAGGATGCGGACGAGTTGATCACGACCGTGGCCCGGCGGCAGGCTGATCCCCTCGGCGGCAACGCCGACGTCGAACCCCGCGGCGAGCAGGGACTCGGCGAGCGAAGCGGCGACCGAGATGGCGAGTTCGACATTTTCAGGCGAGGCGCCGGGGCATTGCAGCTGCAGGCTGCAGGTCCGGGCCGGCGGAGGCGTCGACTCCCGCACCTGGGGATAGCCTCGCTGCGCCGTTCGGGCAGCGTGCAGGCGGGTCAGCCGGTCGCCAGGCAGGAAGTCGCGGGTGCCGCGGACCACCTCCTGGTCGCCTTGCGCCTGCGTCTCGCGCCTGCCCAGCGGGACCGCAATCCGCCTCGGGTAGACGAGCAGGCTGCCGGGCAGCTCGACGCGGAACCGGCGCTGCACGAGGCCCAAGGCGTCTCGCAGCGCGATCTCGCAATTTCTGAAAGGAAACACCCCGCGCGGCACATTCGTGAAGCGATAGTGCTGGCGGAGGTGTCCCCCGAGACGCCACTCGCCGGGCCGCGCCGCATCGAGCGGCGACGGCGGCTCGTCCTCGAGTCTTGCGAGGGCCAGCGGCCAAGCGAGGGCAATGTCACCTTCGACGGCTATTTCGATGGTGTCGCCGGCTGTCGCCGGGTGGTCGGGCAATGTGCGGCGCAGGCTCGCCCGCGGGGTGCTACCCGCGGCGAACGCGGCGCCCAGGGCGAGCAGCAACGCGACTGCGGATACGGCGACGATAACGGCGCCCAGCCTGCCACCCGCCAAAAAGCCCGCGGCAAGCAGCACAAGGGGCGGTACGAGGCCGAGGCCCTGGATGCGCACGAACCTCACGGCTGCGTTGTGCGCGGCAACGGCAGGGAGGTGACGATCTCCCTGAGACAGCTTTCCGGGCTGCCGGACCGGCAGCGCAGACGGTGGCCCAGCACCCACGGCGCCAGGGCGCGCACGTCGTCAGGCAGGACGTGCGCGCGGCCATGCAGGAAGGCCCAGACGCGCGCGGCGCGCAGGAGTCCCACGCCAGCGCGCGGACTCGCGCCGAGCACCACGTCGGGATGCACCCGCGAGGCCCGCACCAGCGCGTGCACATAGCCACGCACCGCCGCGGACACGTGCGTCGCCAGGGCTGCCTTGCGCAGCTCCAGAATCTCCCCTTTGGCCAGAACGGGCCTAAGCGGCTGGGGCCTGATCTCGGACGCCATCGACGCGAGCAGGCGGTCCTCCTCTTCCGCGCTCGGGTAGTCGAGGTGGATGCGGAAGAGAAAGCGGTCGAGCTGCGAGAGCGGCAGGGGGAAGGTGCCCTCGTGCTCGGCGGGATTCTGCGTCGCAAGCACGGTGAACGGCTCGGGCAGCGGGTACGTGTGACCCTCGACGGTCGCCTGGCCCTCTTCCATGGCCTCGAGGAGGGCGGACTGGGCGCGCGGCGACGCGCGATTCAGTTCGTCGACGAGCAGAAGTTCGGCGAAGATGGGACCGGGACGGAAAGCGAACGAGCGCTGCTCGGGATCATAGATGTGTACGCCGACAACGTCGGCCGGCAGAAGGTCCGACGTCGCCTGCACCCGATGGAAGCGCAAGTCGAGCGCCTGTGCGACACTCTTGGCGAGCAGAGTCTTGCCGACGCCAGGCACGTCCTCGATGAGGATGTGGCCACCCGCCAGCACGGCGCAGACGATGGCCAGGGTCGCGTCCTCCTTGCCGACGACGCGCGTCGCCACCTCCCGAAGCACCTGTGCGATGCGCGGATCGAAGGCCCGCGCGGTGAGGACAGGTCTTTCGCTCATGGTTCCTCCAGATGGCTCGGCTGGTTTCGACGATAGCATAGCGCGACGCACCGCGCATGCCATGCAACCGCGTGCCACCGCCCTGCGTTCTACCTGATGCCGGAGTGACCGCTGCGGAGGGAAACAACGTGCACGACAACCGGGAAGCGGAGTTCGAACGCTTTTACCGCACTGAGGAGCGCCGTGTGCTCCGCCTCTGCTACGGCGTGCTCGGCGACAGCGAGCTTGCGCGCGATGCGGCGCAGGAGGCCTGGCTGCGCTACCTGCGCTACATCGAGGGCGACAGGCCCGAGTACTCGGTGCCGCTGCTCGTCACGATCGCGCTCAACGCCGCGCGGGACTGGCAGCGTCGGCGCAGGCGCAGGCCCGAGGACCTGTCTGGCGACCTGCCTGAATGGGCTGCGCCGCCTGGACCCGAGCAGGACCCGGACCTGCTCGACGCTGTTCAGCGACTGCCGCAGCCCGAGCGCGAGGCGATCCTCCTTCACTATGCCCTCGATCTGCCGCTGATCGATGTCGCTCGCGTGCTGCAGAAGCGGACCGGCGCCGTGAAGAGCATTCTGCACCGCGGTCGCGCGCACCTCAGGTCACTGCTTGGGGCAGAGGAGGGGATCTCGAATGGACGCTAGGGACGAGCGCTTCGAAGAGCGCCTTTTGCAGCTCGGCAGAACGATCGATCGCAAGGTCGGTCCGAGCGACCCCCAACTGCTCACGAGGCTTGAACGGGCTCGCGGCGAGGGCCGAAGGGCGACCAAGGGGCGTCCCGCGGGACGCGGCGGGCAAAATCGCTGGTTCTACTGGGCGGCGGTGCTGCTCGTCCTGCTGGTAGCCGTGCCGTACGTCGCACACCTCACAGGCGGACGGCAGCAGGCCGGGCACCAACATGTGACCAACGTGGGCCCGGTATACGGCAAGCCGATCGTGCTGGGCGCGGTCGAGGCGGTCGACTTCGCGACGGCGCGCAGCGGCTGGGTGGCGGCTGCGACGGGCGCATACGGCTCGCGCAACGTCGTGCTCGAGACAAGGGACGGCGGCAACAGCTGGACCGAGCGGCTGCTGCCCACGGGCTACACCGCGCTCGCCCTGCACTTCACGGGGGACCGTCAGGGCACGGGCTACGTGCTCGCGCAGGAGACGGGACTCGGCAGCCAGAGCGGCACCGCGTCCCAGACAGTGCCTGTGGCGATCCTCGCGACCCAAAACGGCGGCAGGACTTGGCACGTCGCCTGGCGCGAGCAGGGGCCGCAGGCGCTGTTCAATGCGACGGTGCTGATGCGCGTCGGCTTCCAGTTCTTCGGCAGCCAGGGCTACGCCTACGTTGGCGACAGGGTCCTGACGTCGCAGGACGGCTTCAAGGGCTGGACGGCGCTCACCTTGCCGCAGGGCTTCGAACCGGTGCACATGGACTTCCTGACGCCGCGGATCGGCTTCGTCGCGGGCCAGACGTGCGGGTCCTCGCCGCAACCAGGGACGGCCGGCGGCGCTGGCTGCACCGCAAGACTCATCGAGACGACCGACGGCGGTCAGACCTGGCAGACGAGCTTCACGGCGCCCGACCAGAACTACTGGAACTACTCGGCCGCGGTGAGCTTCCCGAGCGCTGAGGACGGCTGGTTCTTCCTCAAGGACTCGGCCACCTGGCAGGGCTACCTCTACCGCACCACCGATGGCGGCAAGACCTGGTCCCTCCAGCAGTCGCAGCTCGCTTCCGGGCGGGACGTGGCGGGCGCTCCGACGTTCGTCTCGGGGAATGTGGGCTGGCTGCCGAACAACGCCGGTGCGGCGCCGTACACCGAGGGTCTCCTCATCACGCGCGACGGCGGCAAGACGTGGCGCACCGTGGGCACCGACCTCTTCTGGAGCCTCTCGGGCGTCTCGCTCGTGTCGCCCGAGGTGGGCTACGCGGTCGGCCGCGGTGGCTCGCAGCAGAACGGCTTCCTCGTCAAGACCGTGGATGGCGGGCGCACCTGGACGCAGCTCCTGCCCTCGCTCGCCCCGACCACGCTCTTGGACTTCACGGACGCGCTCCACGGCTTCGGCATCGGGCTGGCATCCGATCCCCAGGCCGTGCTGGCGAGCGTCGACGGCGGCAGGACGTGGCGCGAGATCTACCGCGCGGCGGATCCGGTGCAGGCGGTCTCGTTCGTGGACCGCAAAGTCGGCTACATGGTCACCACGGCTCCGAGCGGTCAATCGCCGGTGCTGCTCGCGACGCGGGACGGAGGTCGGCACTGGCGCCGGCAGGCGCGGCTCCCCATCGCGAGCGGGGTGCTGGCCGGGACGACCACGTACCTCCATTTCCAGAGCGTCCGGGAGGGCATCATGCAGACGGGGTTCTATCCCGATGTGACGCTCTCCGCCACCATGGACGGCGGCAAGACCTGGACCGTCCTCTCCAGCCGACCGGCCGCACCAGGCGCCGCAGAGCAGTTCTCCTTTATCGCGGACATGGGCTACACGCTCCAGACGGTTCCTGGCGCGACCCTCTCCCAGCCCAGCGATGTGACCCTGGAACGGACGATCGACGGCGGCAAGAGCCACGACATCGTCCACACCTGGCAAGGGAGCGGCCAGGGGGCCGCGGTCTACTTCCTGAACCAGGACCTGGGCTGGGTGGCGATGCAGGAGCACATCTACAGCCAAGATGCGCGGACCGTCGTGTACGCGACGCGCGACGGCGGCAAGACCTGGACCGCTTCCTCGACAGCGATGTCGCTCCAGAACTTCAACACGCAGCTCCAGATGCAATTCGCGACGGCTAAGGACGGCTGGCTGATGGGGATCGGAAGCCTCTATCGCACGACCGATGGCGGCCGCACGTGGCAGCAGCTGCCCTGAGGAGGAAAGGAGCCTGCGTCGCGATCAACGGGATCGCGCCGCAGGCTCCGTGTTCTGCCCGAACTCTCGCAGGCTTGCGAGCAGGGCGGCAAGGTCGTGCCATGGCTGTTCCGTGAAACGCGCGTTGGCCCGGCTTGTCGACGGCAGTACGAATATGCGCGTCGGGCCGATGGTTTCGGGCTGCAGGCCAAAGGCAGCCTTGCGCCTGAGGTACGCCTCGGCAGGGCGCTTGCCGTTGAAGGCGAGGATTGCCGGTTCGCACACGCGGATCCGCCGCCTGAGGCCCTGCGGGTCGTCGCTGCCCTTCGCCAGGTGCGCATCGGGGCCCGATACGGTTTTGGCGAGATCCGTGAGCCCGATGCCGTACGCGAGCACATCCCCGAACTCGTCAGGTGCCAACTGGCGAGGGGTGAGACCAAGGCGCCAAAGAAGGGGCCAGAAGCGGTTGCCCGGTCCCGCGTAGTAGGCGCCGACCTGCGCCGAGCGCGTACCCGCAGCGCTGCCGCACAAGACCAGCCGCAGTCCCGGCGCCAGGACGTCTGGCAGGATCGCGTCAGCCTGCACCCCCGCACCTCCCTGAAACTTGCCGCGATGCTAAAGGTACTTGGCTGCCGATGGCGAAGGCCAAGCGCAGTCACCCTAGTGGGTGAAGGAGGCACGTCCAATGGTCAAGGCGGACAATGCCGGTGATGTTCCGGGCAACCTGGCCTGCGGCAGACGACTGCCGCAGGCTGATCTCTCAGCAGGTGGCGGCGCCCCGGGCCGGCGGGTGCTCGTGCTGCTCGGCTGCACGCAGCAGAAGGCCGAACAGGCCGAAGAGCCCCTGACATGGCAGGACTTCCTCGACCCCGAGCGGCTGCGGCGCCGCACCGAGCAGCTGAAAGACCACACGCGGCCCGCGCGCGAGATGTTCGCGTCCCCGCTGTTTCTTGGCGCCCTCGCGGGAGTGGCCACCTTGCGGCAAGCCCTGGGCTCGGACGCCGTCGGCGTGCTGATCGTGTCAGCGGCGTACGGTGCGATTCCGGAGGATAGGGAGATTGCGCCGTATGATGTCTCGTTCGGGAACGTGAGCATCGAGGAGGCGCGCTGGCGGGGCGAGCACCTGGGCTTGCCGGCGGCCGTGCGCGCAGCGAGCGGGGACTACCCGCTCGTGCTGTCGCTGCTCGGCAAGAGCTATCGCGCGGCCACCGACCTTCCCGGCGACGAGCCGCTGCCCGGCAAGCGCATCTATCTTACTGGCACGTCGGGCCTGCACTGGCTGCCCGAGGGCTCGAGCCAGGTGCGGCTCGGCGCCGCCGAGATGGAAGCGTTCGGCGCGGGCCCGATGACCGTCAAGGCGAAGGTGCTGCAACACTTCGCAACGGGGATCTTGCGCGGCGGCGCCGCGGCTCTGGACGAGGTGTTGGGCCACGTGGGGGCGGAGGGTTTCCTCAAGGTGGCCCTCGCCGGGCGGGACATCTGACCATACCCTCGGTCGGGCCGGGCACGGAGTTCGCTCCGTGCCCGGCATTTCACTTTTGGAAGTACTCGCGGTTGACTTCGATGAACGACTCCCACTGGGGCGGCAGCATGCCTTCCTCAAAGATCGCCTGAACCGGGCAGACCGCCTCGCAGGCCCCGCAGTTGATGCACTCGTCGGGATCAATGTAAAGCTGCGGCTCGTCGTCCTTGCCGTGGATGCAGTCGACAGGACAGACGTCGACGCAGGACTTGTCCTTGGTTCCGATGCAGGGTTCTGCGATCACGTAGGCCATCAGGCGATCCCTCCTGGGACAAGGTTATCGGACGGCGGACGGCGCGCCAAGGTTTTCGCGCACCAACCTGCAACCGTGCGAATGTGGCCTGGCGAAGTCGGGCCGCTCCTGCGAAAACGCGGCCAGGCGCCCTGGCTCGAAGCCTTCACTGCAGTCGTGCGGGCGGCCGCGTGCAGTTCGGCGCGGTCGGTGGCTGCGGCTATGCAGCTCGGCCTCGCCCGTGTGGGACGGCTCGGCGAAGTGTAGCCATACGAGTGTTGCCGGCGTAGGACGCACGGCTATCGGGCCGCGGATCAGCAGGCCCATGTCCAGCACGGACCCAAGGCTCTGCATACGCCGGGAGACGTTCGGCCGCGATCAGTTTGCCTCACGTGTCACCTGGTTGAAATGGCTGCTGCCCACAGCGACGGTGCAGAGCTGCCAAGCTGGCAGGTCCATGGCCTTCGGCGCCCCCCCTATGCGTGAACAGCACGACCCGCTGCTTCCAAGCGGGCTATTGCGCTATGGTAACTCTTCTCTTGGCTCGGCGGAAGCCGGGGTTGCGCTCGCCGCAACCCCGGCTGGGGTGCGCGACAGGATCATGCGCGGGGTCCCAGGCCGGGCAGCTGACGTACCCAGGGCAAGGTGCCCCGTTCGCCAAGCCCCATCAAAACGGCCGCTGACACGCGCGCCTTCCATCGCGTGCACCGTGCGGCACCAGGCACGCCAGTCCAACCGCAGTCGTCGGACAGGCCGTGGTTCAACCTAATCTCGCCGGCGCGCGACGCGTGCAACATACGCCGCCATTCAAGTCACGGGGTAAAGTCAATGGCGGTTTGTTTGGGCCCGTCGCCGACAGACCTTTTGGCCGGCAAGACGGCTTGGGCGGCCTGGATCCGGTGGAAAGTCGAGATAGGGCGGATCGACGTGTCATCTTATGCCGACCGACTCCGGTATCAGGCGGCATAAGAACAGGATGTTATTGTAAATATATCTGCCTGCAAGAGCGAAGGAGCATGAAAAACGCATTGGCCTTTGCCAAATGCCGTCGTCGATTTATAAGTGTTATACTCATATATGAGTCGGCAGTTGTGTCCGTCGGGCGTCTGGCGTCATTGGTCCGACTGGCTCCCGGGTAGGCGCAAGCCGCTTTCCAGGCCGAACGATTAGCGTTCCCACGCTTGTGACCGTGTGATACACTGTCGGGTGGACTCCGAACGGTGGGGGTGGGCGTATGCTCTCGCAATACTTCCCGATCGCTTTGTACATCGCCATTGCACTCGTGATTACGGCGAGTGTTCTCGGCGCATCCCGCCTGCTTGGACCCCGGAAGCCGTCGCCGCAGAAGCAGGCGACGTACGAATGCGGCATCGTTCCCGAGACGACGGTCGGACCCAGATTCTCCGTCAAGTTCTACCTGGTCGCCATGCTGTTCATGATCTTCGACGTTGAAGCCGTGTCCTTCTATCCTTGGGCAGTCCTGATGCACAAGCTCCGTCTCTTCGGTCTCATGGAGATGGTTCTCTTCGTAATCGTGTTGGCCGTCGGCTACGCGTATGTATGGAAGAGAGGGGGATTCCAGTGGCAGGAGTAGAGGAGCGCCCCATCCTTTTTTCGAGCATCAAAAAGCTCGCACAGTGGGCACAATCCGGTTCTTTGTGGCCGGCTCAGTTCGGCCTTGCGTGCTGCGCCATTGAAATGATGGCGACTGCGGCATCCCGTTTCGACCTTTCCCGCTTCGGCGCGGAGGTCATGCGGGCGTCGCCGCGGCAGGCCGACGTGATGATCGTGGCCGGGCGGGTGTGCCAGAAGATGGCGCCGGTCGTGCGCGAACTTTACGACCAGATGCCCGAGCCCAAGTGGGTGATCGCCATGGGCGCCTGCGCCTCTGTCGGCGGAGTTTTCAACAACTACGCCGTGGTGCAGGGTGTGGACCGCGTCGTGCCTGTGGACATCTACGTGCCTGGTTGCCCTCCGACGCCTGAGGGCCTGCTCGAGGCCGTCATGGAGCTGCAGAAGAAGATCCGCATGGGCGGCCGCGCGATGGCGCCGGCAATGCCGTCTCCCGAGGAGGTGGCCCACCCGTGAAGGAGATCCTGCAGGACCTCGAGGGAGCGTTCGGCGATCGCGTGACGGTCTCGGAGGCGCTCGGCCAGACCGTGGTGGAGTTGCCCGCGGGCGAGATCGTGAGCGTTGTCACATTCCTCAAGTCCCGTGGATTCAGCATGCTCATCGACATTTCGGCGGTCGACCGTCTGGAGCGCGACCCCCGCTTCGACGTGGTCTACCACCTGTACCACCTCGAGGAGAAGGACTGGTTGAGGCTCAAGGTGCAGGTGGGTGGCGATACGCCGAGCGTCCCGAGCATCGCGCACGTCTATGCCTCGGCCAACTGGGCCGAGCGCGAGTGCTACGACATGTTCGGCATCCGCTTCCGCGGCCACCCGGATCTCAAGAGGATCCTGATGCCGGACGACTGGGAAGGCCACCCGCTGCGCAAGGACTACCCGCTTACGGGTACACGCCCCTTGCCGCCGCTGGTGCACGAATAAGGGGGAATCGGCATGGCGGAACTAGAGACGACCTTCGGCCAGGTCGACCCCAAGACCGGCCTCAAACCGATGGTGATCAACCTCGGACCGCAGCACCCGAGCACGCACGGCGTGCTCCGCGTTCGTCTGGCCCTCGACGGCGAACAGGTGCGCGCGTGCGAGCCGATCATCGGCTACCTCCACACAGGCATCGAGAAGAACTGCGAGGATCTGACCTGGAACCAGGCGATCACCTTGACGGACCGCATGGACTACCTCTCGCCCATCACGAACAACTTCGGCTACGTGCTGGGTGTCGAGAAGCTGCTGGGCGTCGAGGTGCCGAAGCGTTGCCAGTACATCCGTGTCATGTTCGCGGAGCTCTCGCGAATCGCCAGCCATCTGGTATGGCTGGGAACCAGCGCCATGGACATGGGCGCGATGTCTCCGTTCTTTTACACCATGCAGCAACGCGAGCACATCCTCGATCTGATCGAGATGTCGGCCGGTGCCCGCATGAACCCCAGCTACTTCCGCGTCGGCGGCCTGCTGAACGACCTGCCGCCGGGTTTCAGCGAGAAGCTGCGCGCGTTCCTGGACGGCTTCCCGCGCTGGTTGCAGGAGTATTACGCGCTGCTGGACCGCAATCCGATCTGGATCGAGAGGCTCAAGGGCACATCGCCCATGACCGCCGAGCAGGCGCTCGAGTACGGCTGGACAGGGCCGTTGCTCAGGGCCAGCGGCGTCCCCCGCGACCTGCGCAAGACGAACCCGTACTCCTCCTACGAGGATTTCGACTTCGACGTGGTCACCGAAACGGCTGGCGACGTCTACGCGCGTTACCACGTGCGCATGCGCGAGATGCAGGAGAGCCTCAAGATCATCCGCCAGGCAATCGACAATCTGCCTGAGGGCGAGTGGCACGTGCCTGGCTGGAAGGTCTATCCGCCAGACAAGGCGGAGATCGGACGCAACATGGAGGCCCTCATCTACCACTTCAAGCTGTTCACCGAAGGCATCCGGGTGCCAGCCGGAGAGGTCTACTCCGCCGTGGAGGGTCCCAAGGGCGAAATCGGCTACTTCCTTGTGTCCGATGGCTCGGGCAAGCCTTACCGCGTGCGGGTGCGCGGACCTTCGTTCTACAACCTGCAGGCTTTGCCGGTGCTGGTCCAGGACAAGATCCTGGCCGACGTCGTGGCGGCCATCGGTTCCATCGACATCGTGCTGGGGGAGGTGGACCGGTGAACGCGGCAAACCTCCAGAAGGCGCAGGAGCTCGTCCACCGCTTTCCCAAGAAGTCCTCGGCCCTGATCCCGATCCTGCACCTCGTCGAGGACGAGTTCGGCTACATCCCTGAGGCCGAGGTTCAGACCGTCGCAGACGTCATGGGCGTGACGCCTGCCTACGTCGAGTCCGTCCTGACGTTCTACACCCTTTTCCACCGCCAGCCCACCGGCAAGTACCTCGTCCAGGTCTGTCGGGGACTGAGCTGCCAACTGAACGGCGCCGACGAGCTTTCGCACTTTCTCCACGACGAACTCGGCGTACAGAGAAACGGTACGACAGACGACGGCCTCTTCACGGTCGAGGAGGTCGAGTGCATCGCGCTGTGCAAGGATGCGCCCGCTGTGCAGATCAACCTCGAGTTCTACCCGCGCATGACCAAGGAACAGCTCAAAGCGTTCCTCGACCAGGCCGCCAAGGAGGTCACGAGCGGTGCCTGAGACGCGTCTTCTCTTCAAGAACATCGACGTTCCGGGCATCGACGGAATCGACGTCTACGAGCAGCATGGCGGCTACGTCTCGCTGCGCAAGGCCGTTCTCGACATGACCCCGGATGCGGTCGTGCAAGAGGTCATGGCGTCGAACCTGCGCGGGCGCGGCGGTGCTGGCTTCCCGACGGGGCGCAAGTGGAGCTTTCTGCCGAAAGACGGGCGGACGCGCTATCTTGTCTGCAACGCCGACGAGTCGGAGCCGGGCACCTGCAAGGACCAGGAGCTCATCTACCGCATCCCGCACCTCCTGATCGAAGGCGTTCTGACGAGCGCCTACGCGATCGGCGCGGAGGACGCTTTCATCTACCTGCGCGGCGAGTTCAAGGGTGGCTACCGCATTCTCGAGCGGGCGATCGCCGAGGCGCGCGCCAAGGGTTATCTGGGCGAGAACGTGCTCGGCTCCGGTCGGCGCATCGAAGTCAACCTCTATCTCGGCGCCGGGGCGTACATCTGCGGCGAGGAGACGGCACTGCTTGAGAGCCTGGAGGGCAGGCGCGGCATGCCTCGCCTCAAGCCGCCGTTCCCGGCTACCGCGGGGCTCTACGGCATGCCGACGGTGGTCAACAATGTCGAGACGCTTTCGGCTGTCGTGCCGATCCTGCAGATGGGCGGCGCCGAGTACGCCAAGCTGGGCACCGAGCGCAGCGCTGGCACCAAGCTCTTCTCGGTTTCTGGCAACGTGCGCAGGCCTGGCAACTTCGAGGTGGAGCTCGGCAAGGTGACCTTGCGCGAACTGCTCTATGATCTCGCCGGCGGGCCGCCGGAGGGCCACGAGTTCAAGGCGGTCATCCCTGGCGGATCGTCCGTGCCGTTCCTCACACCCGACAAGTTCGACACTCCGCTCGACTACGAGTCCCTGCAGGGCGCCGGCACCATGCTGGGGTCCGGCGGCGTCATCGTGCTGGACGACCGGGCGTGCATCGTCAATGCGACGTTGCGCCTGATGGAGTTCTATCGGCATGAGTCCTGCGGCAAGTGCACCCCATGCCGCGAAGGCACGATGTGGCTCAACCAGGTGCTGCAGCGCGTCGAGAGCGGCGAGGGTCGCCCGGGGGATATCGAGACGCTGGCCGATTTGTGCAGCAACATCGACGGCCAGACATTCTGCCCGCTCGGCGACGCGGCGATCGGCGCTCTCGGCTCCGGCCTCAGGCTGTTCCACGACGAATACGAGGCGCACATCACCAAGGGCGGTTGCCCAATGGGGGAGGTAGTGCGTTGATTACCCTGACCATCGACGGCCGGGAGGTCGAGGTCGAACCCGGGACCCTGATCCTGGACGCGGCCAAGCAGGCGGGCATCCAAATCCCCGTCTTCTGCTACCACCCGCGCATGGACCCTGTGGCGGCCTGCCGCATGTGCCTCGTGCGCATCGAGAAGATGCCGA
>JAJZQO010000133.1 GCA_021847575.1 Bacillota bacterium
CTGACGACGCTGTGCCGTATGGTGCATCCGGCAAGTGTCAATTCGTGACGCGAAGGGCGCGATATGTTCGCCGGCGGCCGAAGGGTACGGCCGCCCCGCACCTCTCCATTGGGCTGCTTCATGAGGCTTGCAACTGATCCAACACTTCGGGATGCCCTCCACGGGCTGTACCTCGCCCTGTTCAAGGCGAAACGCGTCTGTCCCGCTGACTTTCACCGTGGCCGTCTTACAACGATTCAGACCGCCATCATGGGCGTCGAGGACTACGGCTGGCGTGTCGTCGGCATTACGAGAGAAGCCCTCGAACTCCTGGCGACCGCGGACTTTGACAAGAAGAATCTGCCACGGCAATTGTGCCGAGGGCACATCATCGACCGCATCGAAACAACTCGATTGATGTTCGACCGAGCAGAACCGTTGAGCCTTGACGAGTTCTTCGAGAAATTCCTGGATGCCGATCGCACTGTAATCATGCTGAACAAGCAGAACGATCACACCAAGCAATTTCCCACCTACATCGAGATCGACAACCCTGATGCGGCCCTGTTTCCGAACGGTTCGCTGATGAGCTGGAAGCATCGCAAACAGGAACGAGAGTTCCTCCGGCAATTGCATTCGGCCGTCATGGCGAAAGGGCAGGAATGATCTCCAGCCGCCGGTAGGTGGTGCGCGAAGTGTCAGGCGCCTCAGCCTGACTGGCGCATCTCATTCCCAGCGACGTCGAAGCGTCGCAATCGTCGCGTCCGTGCGCAGCAGACTGCCATCGGGGCCGCAAAGCTTCACCGAACCCTCAGACGCAGGTGTCGTTGCACCAGGGCCACCGATGCTTGCTGGTGCAGCAGCACGATGCGAACGGCGGCTTCGTAGCGGGTCAGTTCGTCGGCCATGTCGCGGGACCCGCGTCGCTCAGGGCCGGGTAGCCGAGTCGGGCGAGAACTGGATTCCCGATGCAGGACAGGCGATCTGCCCGTGCAGCAGCACGTGCTGGCCTGCATAGGCTTTCAGGATCAGCGGGTCGCCGATGGACGCATTCCAGAGCAGAAGGTCGCGAGCCTGGTTGCCATCGCAGGGGGACACGAAGGCCTGGTCGGCGCGAACGTAGGTGTAGGTGCCGCCGGCCAACTTGTCGTGGCCGATCCGGATCGTTCCCGGGAGAGCGAGCTCCTGTCCTTCCGCGACGGCAGGCGCCGGCGTGACGCCGCCCTGCCGGGCCGTCGCGCTTGGGCTGGAATTCGCATGCTCGGGCGCGGGCTGCGGCGCGAGCTGCACGTCGACGCTGCCGTCGCTCGATGTCACGCGCAGCTGCCACGTCGAGGCATCGAACAGAGCCTTGCTGACCTCGAACACGTCGCCATCGGTGATCGTGATTCCCGGATTCACGTTGCTCAAGACCTTGGAATCGGCGTTGATCTGCGTCGCGAAGGACGCCGAGGCGCCGAGGTCGCTGTCGTAGACGTGCCCGGACGGGTCGATGAGCTCGAGGCTCGGCGCCTGGAAGGCGTCGACTGGCGCCCCGGAGGTGTTGGTGTAGCTCCACGCCACGGCCAGGTATTCCCCGCCGCTCGCCGGAGTCGAGCGCACGAAGCCACTGCCGACCGCATCGGTCACGGTCGCCGATGAGATGGTGACCCGAAAGGTTCGGGTCTGGAAGGTCTCGCCGACCTGGACGCGCGGCGGTGCGGGTGGAGTCTGGACCGAGATCGGCTTGTGTGTCGCGGAAGCCGTCGTCTTGGGGGCGTCGGACGAGCCTCCGGCCAGGACCACACCGACGATCAGCGCCAGCGAAGCCAAGGCTCCGGCAATGGCCCACCCCCGCCCCTTGGCGGAGCCCGGTGTGGGGCGAGTGCCCGCGATGGCGAGGACGCCGCCCACCAGGCTGAGGATCATGCAGATCGCCACGAGCGTGCCGCCCAGCACGGCTCCCGCGACGGACCCGAGCGCCAGCATCACCGCCGGCCAGCGCGATTCGGCACCGAGGCACACCGCCCCCAGGATGATCGCGAGCATGGAGAAGCCCAGGCATCCCCATCCCAGTCCGACCACGGTGGAGGTGCCGCTGGCGTGGAAGGCGCTCGCTACGCCGCCGAACAGCAGCGTGAACAGCGCGGCGAACACGCCGAAGATGCCTCCGATGAGACCAAGGATGCCTCCAGCCTTTTTCATGGTTGTCCTCGCGGTGGGTGAGCAGGGCGGGGGCGACATGCGACCCCGCGGCGATGACGCCATGGTGCTGGGGCGTGGCGACAGGGCGTGTCGCAGGCGAAGGACGCGCAGCGAGGAGCAGGCTTGCGAAGCCGGATGGGCGCCACCCATGCACCTTACGGGTTCGTATGATTGACAGCGACCACATCGGCGCGCGGAATTTTGAACGTTGGCTAGCGGCCAACCGCCGGCAACTATTCGAGGAGACTCCTGCATGGCGATCCTGCGCCCCCCTCTCGACGGAATTCACCCCGAAGGTCTCGGGCGCCAGCGCGAAGTGGAGGTTCTGCAGCTGCTGGCCAAGGGCCTTCCCGAGGACTACACGGTGTTCCATGGCGTCGAGTGGTCCTCCGTGAAGGACGGAGTGCAGTGGTTCGGCGAGATCGATGCGATCGTCCTGTGTCCGAACGCCAGCCTGGTGCTGCTGGAGATCAAGGCCGGTCCGGTCGAGGTGACGCCACAGGGCATTCACAAGCGCTACGGCGACCGCGTGAAGAATGTCGCGCAGCAGACCCGCGTGCAGCACGCGGCGCTGCGCCAGCGGCTCAAGGACGAACACGTGCGCGTCCACGTCGCCCAGCTTCTGGTGCTGCCGGATCAGGATGTGGCGGGGGGTAGCGTGAGCTATCCGCGGGAGCGGATCGTCGACGCGGGGCAGATGCATGCGCTGTGCGACCGCGTGATGGCGGCCGTACCGCATGCACCGCCGGACGCGCCGACCGTCGCGAAGTTGACGCGCTTCCTCGACGACGTGTTCGCCCTCGCGCC
>JAJZQO010000061.1 GCA_021847575.1 Bacillota bacterium
GAGGCGCTTTCCCGTGCTGACCATCTCGTCCGGCCCGACCAAC
The DNA here is from genome assembly GCA_021847575.1 of Bacillota bacterium. GTDB lineage: Bacteria > Bacillota > Sulfobacillia > JAJZYS01 > JAJYTV01 > JAJZQO01. Next base: position 44 of record JAJZQO010000061.1, read on the forward strand.
TCGATGCGCGGCGCCGCCTATTTGTCCGGGCTCAAGGACGCCGTCGTGATCGACGTGGGCGGCACGACGACCGACGTCGGCGTGCTGGTCGGCGGCTTTCCGCGGGCCGCGGCGCGCACGGTGGAGATCTGCGGCGTGCAGACGAACTTCCGCATGCCCGACGTCTACTCGTTCGGCCTGGGCGGCGGCAGCCGCGTCGACCTCGCCTCCGGCCTGACCGGCCCGACGAGCGTCGGCTACCGCCTGACACAGGAGGCGTACGTCTTCGGCGGCGCCACCCTGACCGCGACCGATGTCGCCGTGGCGGGGGGCAGGGCCGTGGTGGGTGACGGGGGCCGGGTGCCGGTTGACGCGGATCGGGCGAATGGGCTCCTGCGCGCCATGGACCTGCGCGTCGCGGCGGCGGTGGACCGCATGAAGCCGAGCCGCGAGCCATTGCCCGCCATCGTCGTCGGGGGCGGCTCGATCCTGATCCCCGACGCGATCGAGGGCACCTCGCAGGTGATCCGCCCCGAGCACTTCGCGGTGGCGAACGCGATCGGCGCCGCGATCGCCCAGGTCGGGGGAGAGATCGACAAGGTCTTCGACCTCGAGGGCGTGAGCCGCGAGGAGGTCCTCGCGCGGGCCAGGGCAGAGGCGACCGCCCGCGCGGTCGAGGCCGGCGCCAAGCCGGGCACGGCGCAGATCGTCGACTTCGAGGAGGTGCCGCTCGCCTATCTGCCGAGCCGCGCCTCGCGCATCCGCATGAAGTCGGTCGGAGATCTCGAGGAGGTGGGCTAGGGATGTGGATCCTGCGTGAGGACGAGGTCTCGGCCATCGCGGTGGGCGCCGGCATCCTCGGCGCCGGCGGCGGCGGCAGCCCCTACCTCGGCCAGTTGCAGCTGACAGGGCTCTTGCGCGAGGGGCGGCGGGTCGGCATCATGCCGGCGGGCGAACTCCAGGACGACGACCTGGGCTGCGGCGTCTCGGGCATGGGCGCTCCCACGGTGGGCATCGAGAAGCTGCCGCGGGGCGACGAGATGTGGCAGTCGGTGCACGCGATCGAGCAGCATCTCGGCAGGAAGTTCCGCTTCCTCGTGGTCGGCGAGGTGGGCGGCGGCAACGCGATCGAACCGCTGATCGCCGGCGCCTACGGCGGCCTGCCGGTGATCGACGCCGACCCGATGGGGCGCGCCTTCCCCGAACTGCAGATGGACACCTTCATGATCTACGGCGTACGGCCCTGGCCGTTCGCCCTGCACGACCCGCAGGGCAACTCGGCCGTATTCGGGCCGGTCGACAGCGCCAAGACGGCGGAGCGCATCGGGCGCGCCGCGACGGTGGCGATGGGGGGCTCCGTCGCGCTCGCGCTGCCCGTGATCACGGGCGGGGAGCTGAAGTCCTACGGCATCCACGGCACGCTCTCGCTGGTGCACAGGCTCGGCAGGGCCGTCGAAGTGGCGAACAGGCAAAAGGACGACCCGATCGCCGGGATCGCCTCGGTGGTGCCCGCCCAGGAGCTGTTCGTCGGCAAGGTGGTCGACGTCGAGCGTCGCACGACGGGGGGCTTCGCGCGCGGTCGCCTGCAGATCGCGGGGCTTGGGGGCTACCAGTCCGAGAACATGCAGATCGACATCCAGAACGAGTTTCTCATCGCCTACCGCGACGGCGTGCCTGTGGCGACGGTGCCCGACATCGTCGCGCTGATCGAGGAGGAAAGCGGCCTGCCGCTTGGCACGGAGGCCCTGCGTTACGGCCTCAGGCTGACGGTGGTGGGCATCCCGGCGGCCGCCAAGCTCAAGACGGAGCGGGCCCTCGCGGTCGTGGGGCCAAGGGCCTTCGGCTACGACGTCGACTTCCGGCCGCTGCCCGGCGACCTGCCGGAGGCGGCACTGCAGGTGGCCGGCTGAGGGAGGGATCCCCGGCGGCGAAGGCGCCAAGACGTTGAGGAGGCAGGTTGGACGATGCGCATTTCGGTGGACGTGGGCGGCACCTTCACGGACGTGGTGGCGCTCGACCCGGAACTGGGCACTGTGCGGCTCGAGAAAGTCGAGACGACGCCGCGGGACCCCGCCCTGGGCGTCCTGCAGGGGTTCGCGCGGGCGGACGTGCCGATCGCGGGTGTGGACTACTTCATCCACGGCACGACGCTCGGCCTGAACGCGCTCCTGACGCGGACGGGGGCCGTCGTGGCGATTGTCGCGACCGAGGGCTTCCGCGACGTCTACGAGCTCGGCCGCACCGACCGCGAGCCGATGTACGACTTCAAGTACCGCAAGCCCCCTGTGCTCGTGCCGCGCCACCTCCGCTTCGAGGTGCCCGAGCGCATGGACTACCGCGGCAGGGTGCTCAGGCCTTTCGACCGTTCGCGGGCTGCGGAGGTGGCCAGGCAGGTCAGGGCCAGCGGGGCCGGGGCCGTCGTCGTCAGCTTTTTGCACAGCTACGTGAATCCCGAGCACGAGCTCGCGATGGAGCAGGTCCTCGCCGAGGTCTGCCCGGAGCTCGCGGTGACGCTCTCGCACCGCCTCACCCGCGAGTACCGGGAATACGAGCGGACGAGCACGGCCGTGATCGACGCCTACATCAAGCCGATCATGGGCAGCTATCTCGACCGCCTCGACGGCGCCCTGCGCAGCCAGGGCTTCCAGGGCCGCTTTCTTCTGACACGTTCGGGCGGCGGCGCCATGACCGTCGCGGCGGCGAAGGAGGAGCCCGTCCACTCGGTGATGTCGGGCCCGGCCGGCGGCGCCGTAGGGGCGGCCTACCTTGCGCAACTGACGGGGCATGCGAACCTGATCACGCTCGACATGGGCGGCACGAGCCTCGACACGACGATGGTCGTAGGGGGGCAGATCTCGATCGACAACGAGGCCAGCATCGAGACCTTGCCCATCTCGACGCCGATGATCGACATCCGCACGATCGGCGCCGGCGGCGGCAGCATCGCCTGGATCGACGAGGGCGGCGCGCTGCAGGTGGGGCCGCAGAGCGCAGGGGCCCTGCCAGGGCCGGCCTGCTACGGCCGCGGCGGCGAGGCCGCCACGTTCACCGACGCGGCGCTGGTCGTCGGCTACCTCGACGCGGTCAACTTCCTCGGCGGCCAGATGCAGATCCAGGGCGACCTCGCCGAGGCGGCGGTGCGCGCCATCTCCGAGCGGCTCGGCCTGGAGCCCGCACAGGCCGCTGCCGGCATCGTGCGCATCGCCGAGGCGAAGATCACCGGGGCGATCCGCGAGATCTCGGTCGAGCGGGGCCACCATCCGAAGGACTTCGCCATCCTGGCCTTCGGCGGCGGCGGCGGCTTCGTCGCCTGCAACGTGGCGCGCGAGATCGGCATCCCGACCGTCGTCGTGCCGCCGGGGCCCGCCAACTTCTCGGCGTTCGGCATGCTGATGGTGGACGTCGTCTACGACTACGCCCGCACGCAGGTGACGTCGCTCGAGGGCGCGGACATGTCGGCCCTCGAGGCGCTCTACGCCGCGTTCGAGCGGGAAGGGGCGGAGGCTCTCCGGCGCGACGGCTTCGAGCAGGACCGCCATCGCTTCGTGCGCTGGGCCGAGATGCGCTACGAGGGCCAGGAGCACACCGTGCGCATCGCCTTGCCGCAGGGGCCACTCGGCCCCGCGGCCGTGCCTGAGATCGCGCGGCGGTTCGGCGACCTGCACGAGATGCAGTACGGCCACCGCATGGACGATCCGGTGCACATCGTCACACTGCGCGTGCGCGCGATGGGCGTGATGTCGCGGCCGGCGATCGCCGAGATCCCGGCGGGCACGGGCGACGTCGCGGCGGCCCGCAAGGGCAGCCGGCAGGTCTACCGCCAGGACGCGGGGGACCGCGTCGACTACGCGGTCTACGGGCGCGCCCTGCTCCGGGCCGGCGACGAGGTGGCCGGGCCCGCCATCGTCGAGGAGCCGAGCTACACCCTGCTCCTGCATGCGGGCGACGTCATGACCGTCGGGCGGCACGGGGAGCTCGTCATCGTGATCGGAGGCAAGAACTGATGGGCGTCGACGCGATCACGTCGCAGGTCATCCACAACTATCTCCTCTCGGCGGCGCGCGAGATGCTGCGCAACCTGAAGCGCACCGCCTACGACACGGTGATCTACGAGATCCAGGACTTCGGCCTCGGCATCTACGACCGGAACTGCCGCCTGCTCGCCGAGGCGCCCGGCCTCGCCGTCTTCACGCGCGGCAACGACTACGGGCTGCAGAAGATGGTCGAGCTGCTCGGCGAGGAGAACATCCACGAGGGGGATGTGATCCTCTTCAACTGGCCGTACTGGTCGTCCAACCACACGCTCGACGTCCTGGTCGGCTCGCCGATCTTCGCGCAGGGCGAGCTGATCGGCTACACGGCGTGCAAGGCGCACTGGCTGGACCTCAACCAGAAAGACCCCGGCTACTGCCTCGATACGACGTCGATCCACCAGGAAGGCCTGATCCTGCCGGGCATGAAGATCTACGACCGCGGCGTCTACAGCCGCGATCTCGAGCGCCTGATCCGCTTCAACAGCCGCATCCCCGACAGGGTGATCGGCAACATGAACGCGCAGATCTCCTCCTGCCACACCGGCGAGAGGCGCGTGCGGGAGCTCGTGGAGAAGTTCGGCGCCGGGACGTTCAAAGAGGCGGTCGAGCAGATCCTGGACCACGGCGAGCGCCTTTCGCGGGCGCGCCTCGCGGCCTTGCCCAAGGGCACCTTCACGGCCGAGGAGTGGGTCGACGACGACGGCGTCGACCGGGACACGATGCTGAAGATCAAGGTGACGGTGACGATCAGCGAGGACGAGTTCCTCGTGGACCTCACGGGCTCGTCGGATGCGGTGCTCGGCCCGATGAACATGCCCGTCGGGTCGACGCTCGGCGTCTGCGGCCTGGCGTTCAAGGCCTTGACGACACCCGACTCGCCCGCCAACGAGGGCAACTTCCGCCCGCTCAAGGTGATCGCGCCGCCAGGCTCGCTCTTCAACGCGCAGCCGCCCGCCGCGACCTTCATGATGTGGTCCGACCTCTATCTGCCCGAGGTGATCTGCAAGGCGCTCGCCCCCGCCATGCCGGACGTCGTGCCGGCTGCGTCGGGCGGCGACATCTGCTCCTGGATGGGGGTGGGGGTGCACCCGGACACGGGCAAGATCTGGCTCGAGGCGAGCAACGAGGCGGTGGGGTTCGGCGGCCACATGGGCGGCGACGGCGAGAACGGCATCATGCACCTCTCGGAGCCCGGCTGCCGCAACAACCCGATCGAGGTCATGGAGACGAAGGCGCCGCTGCTGATCGAGCACTACGGGCTGCGTCAGGACTCCGCGGGACCGGGGAGGCACCGCGGCGGGCTGGGCGTGACGCGCGTCTACCGCTTCCTCGCGGACGCGACGGCCCTGACGATGGTCAAGAAGACGAAGACGCGTCCTTGGGGACTCGAAGGCGGCGGCGAGGCGGACCCGAACCACGTCGTCGTCTGGGCCGGCACCGACCGCGAGTTGCGCGGGGGATCCGTCTACGAGCAGATGCGCACGGGCGAGGTCATGGTGAACGCGTCGGGCGGCGGCGGCGGCTGGGGTGACCCGTATGCGCGCGACCCGCAGAAGGTCCTGGCGGACGTGCGCGGCGGCTACGTGTCGCTCGAGGCGGCCCGCAGGGACTACGGCGTCGTGATCGACGAAGGCCGCATGGCCGTCAACGAGAGCGCGACCGCCGCGCTTCGCCGGGGCCGTCAGAGCGGCTGAAGAGAATCGGACTGGCGGTGGCGCCGGGCGGGGAGCATGAAGCTCCGGGCCTGGCGCCACGTTTCGTATGGCGCCAGGGCGTTCGGCCGGCATCTTCCCACCCGCGCGCATAGGCTGGTGACAGCGCGCACCTGACGCCTTGCCACGCTGGAGGGATGGAAGATGAACGGTCAGCCGCCAGCAGTGACGCCCTGCTTGGCTCAGCGCGGCGATTGTCGTCGCCGTGGTGTCGGCTGGGGCCGGCTACCTCTTGCCAGCAGGTTGCGCGGCAGGCCCAAAGCCCAGCTGACGAAGACTACGTTCCTGATCGGCCGCGGCTGCTATGTCGACGCGGCACAACAGTTCGGCGCGGTGCCCGACGGCGCGCCGCAGCATCTGGAGGCTGAACGGGATGGCGCGCAGGCCAGGGAATGTTCGGCGATCCACCATTTGGGCACAGACGTCGAGCCCCGCGAACACCCTGACGAGCCATCCAGTAACCCTGTGAGCGGTACCGGCGAATAGAAGGTGTGCGCCATCAAGGTGGAGAAACCTGTCAAGTCTGGATGTGGAGCCGCGAGGGGGGACAGAGGTGCGAAAGCATTTGGCCGCCCTCGCGGCTTGCGTCGCGCTTCTGGGCGCGTGCGGCCAGGCGCGGCCGACGGCGGCTCCGATGCCGTTCCCTGCGAGGTTTGACGGCATCCCGGTTCGCCATGTCGCCTGGCAGAAGCGACTTCCGTACCTCTACGCGCAGCCATGGCGCGTCGTTGCGCCGAAACCCTTCACCCTGACCCCGCTGCAGGCACTCCGGCGGACCGAGTCCACTTGGGCCATCGCGCTGCGGCTGGCGAGATTCATCTATATCCAGCCCGCGGGGCTGCGCGGGGGCCGGACGGGCAACCCCGCCTCGGTGTATCTGATCGAGTTTGTGGGGAAGAACCTCGGCCTCAACTCGGCTGGTCCCGAGATGCCGCAGCCGCCGACGCTGGAGTTCGAGGTGGCGGCCGTGAACGGGCGTACGGGCGCCGCCGAGCAGCTCACCGGCGGCGAAGTGCATGGCGTCATCCAGGGTGGGCGCGTCCCGGTCCTTTGGCCCGAATCCAAGGAGGCACGGCAGGTCGCCGAGATTCCGCGCGACAGATATCCGTCGATGTACGGCCTCATGAGCCCCGAGTACCTGGCGGGCGTCACAAGCCTCTGGCGGGACGGGTCGGTCGCGGAGTACGGCGAAGTGTGGGATCCGCTCTACGTCTACACGGCGGATCAGGGCGGCGGGGCCACGCTGGGTACGCTGCTCAACTATGCGACGGACCTCGGCCTCATAGCGCAGTACGACGTCTCGTTCACGTGCCCGAGAAAGGTCGGCAGGCTCGAGATCACCGCGGTCCATGGCGAAGTCGTCTCACTTCGGGCGGCGTCCGGAGCCAAGGGGACGTTCGACCTCAAGACGCACGCCTGGTCGTTCGAGTAGGCAAGAGATCGACCCGCTCGGAAGATCCAAAGAGGTCGGGCGGACCGCAGACGGAGTTCCCGCCGGGCGAGGGTCTCGATCTCGCCCGGGGCAAACCAAGAGGCCCTTCGACGAGGATACGGTGCCTGAAGGTGGAACACTCCCCGTGAAACGGCTCGCATGTCCCGGGGAGGTGCCATATGGCCCGGCACAGGAGCCTTGCCGCGAAGGTGGGCGCGGCTGCGGTGACGCTGCTCGCCGCAGCGTTGGCCGCAGCGTGCGGCCAGGCGCAAGGCAACGGCGCGGCGCCCGTGTCCGGACGGATCGCCGGGCGGTTGCCCGCTCGGCTCGCCGCGGCGCCCTGGCGGCCCACCGCGATCGATTTCCTTTCGCCGCGAGAGGGCTACATGGTCGGCGAGCGCTGCCGCCCGGGCCAGGCCGACTGCCAGGGTGCGTTCGGCGCCACGGGCGACGGCGGCCGGACCTTCGCCTGGACTGCGCTCGGGCCGGGTGAACCGAGCTGGCTGCAGATGCTGGACCCCAGCCACGGCTGGGTGCTCGTCGGCGCGCCCGGTCAGGTGGGGCGCCTCTTGGCCACAAGCGACGGGGGGCGCAGCTGGCGGGCGGTCGGGCAGGGATTCGATTTTGTCGCGCCGCCGCACTTCCTTGGCCCGAGTGTCGGGGTCGCAGTCGCCGGGGTTGCGGGGGCTTCGCCTCCCGGCGACACGCGACTGGTCCGCACGGAGGACGGCGGGCGCACCTGGCAGACCGTCGGTACGAGCGGCTACGCGCCCACGAGCGTCGACTTCCTTAGCCCGTCCGTCGGCTACGTGGCCGGCTGGCGCTGCGCGGCGCAGGGACCGAGCGCGGCGTGCGAGGGCGCGATCCTCGGCACGAGCGATGGCGGCGGGAGCTGGCGCGTGCTGCAGACGGTGGGCATGTCGAACGTCGCCAACGGTGGGGCATTCGCACTCGATTTCGTGACGCCCCGAACCGGTTTTGCCGTCCTGCCGTCGCTCGACGGCTGCACCATGGGCGGCTGCCTGCCGGAGCTCGAGGCGACCAGCGATGGTGGCGCCACCTGGCGCGTCCTGCAGCCCGCGTACCATTGGGGGCCGCAGATCAGCGCAGGCTGGCCGGGGGGACCGCAATTCGCGGACGCGAACGTCGGCTGGCTCACTCTGTCACCGGGCGCGGGTCCCGGGGCGGGCGGCGTTCTGGTCACCCTGGATGGCGGCCGCACCTTCCGGCAGTTCTTCGCCCGCACCTTCGTCGCAGGCTCCCTCGATCCCCTGGGCGCCATGGCCTACGCCATCGCGGGGCCCAACCCCGCCCTCGGCGGCGGGGCCGGCACGCTCGTCCGCATCACGGCGCAGGGGAGGGTCCGGCAGATCTGGCCCGTCGCGCCGATCCGCGGCGTTGTCTCGGGTTCGGGAAAGACGCTTTACGGCGTCGGACTGGTCTATGACCCGAGTGCCCTGGTGCGCAGCGGCGATCGCGGCGGCACGTGGTCCTTCGTGGCCGATCTTCCCGGCACGGCGCCCTATCTCGTCTCCTTCGCCTCCCGCGAGCGTGGCTACCTCGTCGCGGCGAGCACCTGGCCACACCCAGGCGGCCTGCTCTTCGAGACGGGCGATGGCGGCCGACACTGGGGCAGGGTCGGTCCCGTTCTCCATGACGACCCGCGCCTCGTGCGCTTCTACCGCCACGGAACAGGCGTCGCCGTCCTCTACCGCGAGACGGGAGGTGCGATCCTGCGCACGGCGGACGGCGGCAGGACGTGGGTCCGGTACGCGGGGCTGCCGGATGGCTACACCTGGGCCCTCGACTTCCCGACACGCGATCGGGGATACGCGTACGTCGGCGGGCCCGGGCAGGCGGTGCTCTACGAGACTGCGGACGGCGGGCGCCGCTGGCATGTCCTGCTGCGGGAGAAACACGTGCCGGCCAGGGCCTGGCCAGGTTCGGCAATGGCGTTCGACGCGGGGGGCCTCGGCATCGTGCAGCGCTACGCGGACAGCGGCAAGTACCTCCTGACGCGTGACGGCGGGCGGACCTGGCGCACCCTCGACCTGACGGCTGCCGGGGCACCTGCGGCCATCGCAGTGCAGGGTGGGGCCACAGCCCTCATCCAGACCACGACGGGCCTCCTGCGCACGCAGGACGGCGGGCGGAGCTGGCTCTACGTGCCGTGAAACCAACCGCGCGGGCAGGAGCGTTCTACTCTGTTGGAACGAGGATACGGGAGGCGACCCAGATGAACCTGGCCAAGGTGCGGCCGAGCCTGCTCGGCCTTCTCGCATCCGGCGCGCTGCTCGGGCTCGCACTGCCGGCGGCGCCGTCGGCGGCCGCTCAGCCGCAGGCGAACGTCGAGAGCGTCGACTTCGTCACACCCCAGATCGGCTTCGCCGTCATCGCGAGCGGCGATGCGGCACAGCCCGCCCCGAAACTCTATGAGACGGTGGACGCGGGTCGGAATTGGGCCCCCGTTGCAGGCGGGCTGCCGACACAAAGTGCGAATCCCTACATGGGAGCCACGGTTGCCTTCGCGACCCGCTCGGACGGGATCGCGCTCATGTTCGCGGGCGTCGGCGCCTGCCAGGCCGCTTGGGACGCGTACCGCACCGCGAACGGCGGCCGGACCTGGCGGCCCGCCGGCAAGATCCTTGGGTCCGACGGCCCGATCGCCGCGGCAGCCGCCGCAGGGGCGTCGCCCTGGCTGTTGAACGGTTCCTGCGCCGGTCCGTACGCCCAGCTCTATCGCAACTCGGGGACGACCTGGCCGCAGGCGCGCATGTTCCAGCTTTCCGCCGCGGCAGCGAAGACCCACTTCAGCCCATCGGCGGTATCCCTGCAGCGCTACGACGGACGGCGGGCGTTCCTCGCGATCGCCTATTATCCGGGGCAGCCCGGCCCTGGGACGCCGCTCATCACGGGCTTCGGCACCGCGAGCGGCGGCGCCGCCTGGCAGGCCGTCGCGATCGGCAGCCGGGCACTCCGCGGCACGGTGCGGGCGGTCGGCTTCTATTCCGCGGCCCTGGGACTGGCGGCCGTAGCGACGCAGAACGGCAGCACGAGCCTGCAGCTCACGCGCGACCACGGCGCAACCTGGCTGCCCGTGCAGGGCGTCCGCATTCCGAATGCGGGCTACATCCCCTATGTCCGCTCGATCCAGTGGCTCAGCCCGCAGGTGGCCGACGTTGTGGTCGGCCAGACGCTCTGGCGCACGGCGGACGGCGGCGGCACATGGCGTGCCATCACGCAGGCGTGGCCCAACTGACGATCACGTGGGCGCGGCGCACGGACCTCAGCGCCTGAAGCGCATGCGCGGGTCGAGCATGTCGCGCAGGGCGTCGCCCAGCTGGTTGAAGCCGATCACGAGCAGCAGGATGGCGATCGCAGGCACCGTCGAGACCCACCACTGCGTCATGAGAAAGCTCTGGCCCTGGGCGATCATCAGGCCCCACTCGGGCGTCGGCGGCTGTGCCCCGAAGCCGATGAAGGAGAGGCCCGCGGCGATCAGCAGCACGGAGCCCATGTCGAGGGTGCCCTCGACGAGCAGCGGCGTGAACGCGTTGGGCAGGATGTGGCGGAAGAGGATGCCGACCTGCGGCAGTCCGATCGAGCGCGCCGCCTCGACGAACTCGAGCTTGCGCAGCGCCAGTACCTGCGCCCTCGCGAGGCGGGCGTAGATCGGCCAGTACGTGACCGAGATGGCGATCAGTGCGTTCGTCAGGTTCGGCGTCAGGATGGCCGAGATGGCCATCGCCAGGATCAGGCTTGGAAAGGCCAGGAACATGTCGGTGATCCGCATCAGGATCTCGTCCCACCAGCCGCCGAGCCAGCCCGCGAAGAGGCCCATCAGGGTGCCGATCGTGCCGGCCGAAAGCACGACGATCAGCGAAGACTCGAGGTCGATGCGCGCGCCGAAGACGATGCGGCTGAAGACGTCCATGCCGAGGTCGTCCGTGCCGAGCCAGTGCTTGGGGCTCGGCGGCAGCAGGCGGATGCCGAGATCGGTGGCGGTCGGGTTCCAGTGCGTCAGCAGTGGCGCGAAGACCGCCAAAACAATGAAGAAGAGGATGATCGCCAGACCGGAGACGGCCATCGGGCTCCTCAAGGCTGTGCGCAGCAGCCCCAAGAGGGGATGGCGCTGCGACGGCAGGCGCGTGGCCTCTAGCGGCTCGAGGGTCCCGAGCGGGTTATTGGCAGACAGATCAGGACCTCCCTCGCAGGTGGCGCGGTGGTCAGACGTAGCTGATGCGTGGGTCCAGGAAGGCGTAAAGCAGGTCGACGATCAGGTTGACGACCGAGTAGAGGACTGCGGCGACCAGCGTGACGCCGAGCACGGCCGGCACGTCGACGTTCGTCACCGAGAGGGTGGCGAAGCGGCCGATGCCGGGCCAGGCGAAGATCGTCTCCGTCAGCACGGCACCCTGCAGCAGGCTGCCGTAGGAGAGGCCGATCACGGTGATGGTGGGGATCAGGGCGTTGCGCAGGGCGTGGCCGAGGATCACCCGGGATTCCGGGGACCCCTTGGCCCTGGCCGTGCGGATGTAGTCCAGGCCCAAAACCTCGAGCAGGCTCGAGCGGACCATCCTCGCGATGATGCCCGCGGAGGACCAGCCCAGCACGAAGGCGGGCAGCACGAGGTGCCAGAGCGAGTCCGTGAAGGCCGGCCAGTCACCGCTCAGCAGGGAGTCCAGCACGACCATGCCGGTGATGTGCGGCGGCGGCATGGTGTATGGGCCCAGCTGTCCCGGACCCGGCAGCCAGCCGAAGTGGACGTAGAGGATGCCGAGCAGCACGAGCGCCGTGAAGAAGACCGGCAGCGAGACGCCGCTCAGCGCGAGGATGCGCGCGACCTGGTCGACCCAGCCGTCGCGGAAGATGGCCGAGAGGACGCCCGTGACGACGCCGAGCACGATCGCGACGACGATGGCGGCGGACGAGAGCTCGAGCGTCGCCGGCAGGTAAAGTCCGAGGTCGTAGGAGACAGGCAGCTGGTTCGCGATCGAGATGCCGAGGTTACCGTGCAAGAGGTTGACGATGTAGATGCCGTACTGGACGGGCAGGGGTGCGTTGAGCCCGAGCTGCTGGCGCATGTGCGCCACGACGGACGCCGGCGCGTGGTCGCCGACGTAGGCGAGGACAGGGTTGATCGGCACGACGTGCGTCAGCAGAAACGTGATCAGCGTGACGCCGAAGATGACCAGCACCATGAGTGCCAGGCGGCGCACGGCGTATGTCCAGAAGCCCACCGAAGTGCCCCCTATAGAGAGGGGACGGGAGCGGAGCGCCGCGCCCGTCCCCTGCTGTGCTAGGCCTAGTGCTTGACGACCCGGACCCACGGGATGTTGTTGGCGCTGTCATAGGTCAGGTTGTGGAGCTTGGTCGAGTAGGCGATGACCTGATCCGGCTGGAACAGCACCGCGAACGGCCCTGTGATCAGATCTGCGTTGATCTGGTTGTAGAGGGCCTGGCGCTGCGGCGTGTCGTCCATGGTCGCCGACTTCTCGACGAGCTTGGCCAGCTGGACGTTGTTGTCCTGTAGGCGCCAGATCAGCGACTTCTGCGTGTAGTCGGCGAAAGGTGCCGCGAAGTCCTGCGGGTCGGGGTAGTCGAGCGACCACTCGGCGAGGATGAACTGCGCCTTGTGGGCGCGGTACTCGCTGTAGAGCTCGGACGACTGCAACTGGCGGACGCTGATCTTGATGCCGATGCGCGCCAGGTCGCCAGCGACGGCAAGACCGAGCTCAGGCCCTGAGACGCCGCCGTCGAAGGTCGAGTTCGGCACGAGCATCGTCGCCGAGAAGCCCTTGGCGTAGCCCGCCCTGGCCATGAGCTGCTTGGCCTTCTGGAGGTTGTAATTATAAGGGAGCTTGTCGACGTAGCCGAAGATGCCCTTGGGGATGATGCCCTGCAGCTCGATGCCGTTGCCCTGCAGCAGGTTCTTGATGATCGACCTGTAGTCGATCGCGTACTTGACGGCCTCGCGGACGAGCGGGTTGCCTAGCGCCGGCACCTGCTTGACGCCCATGCCGAGGTAGACTTCGGCGATCTCGGGCGCGCGCAGGATCTTGACGTTCTTGTTGCCTTGCAGCGACTTGATCTGCTGCGACGTGAGCCCGATCGCGAGGTCGGCGTCGCCGCGCAGGAGCATGTCGAGGCGGGCGGTGGTGTCGGCCTCCATCTGCCAGACCAGGCGCTTGACCTGGGGCTTGGGGCCAAGGTTGTAGTCCGGGTTCGCCGTGAACGCCATCTGCTGCGACGGCGTCCAGTTCTGCAGGACGTACGGGCCGCTGCCCGCGGAGTGGTTGTAAAGCCAGTGGCTGCCCCAGTCGCCATTCACGACGTGCTGCTTGACGACCTTCGCGTCGACGACGCCGGCCACGGTGTTGGCGAGGATGGCGAGCCAGGCGCCTGGCGCGAACTGTTGCGGCAGGGTCATCTTGACCTCGTAGGTGCCGGCGGCCTGGATGGACTTCGCGAAGTTCTGCGGCGTGATGCCCGTCTGGGTGATCAGCCAGGAGGCCGGGTCGTTGGGGATGTTGACGACGCGCTGCAGGGAGTAGACGACGTCTTGGGCGGTGACAGGGTCACCGTTCGAGAACTTGACGCCCTTGCGCAGGTAGAAGACCCAGTCCTGTCCCTGGTGCGAGTCGGTCCAGCGCGTCGCGAGGGATGGGCTCACATGGTTCAGGTTGCCCGGCGGGAAGTGGACCAGCGTGCTGTACATCTGCAGGTCGGCAGCGACGCTGGAGAACTCGTACGCGACGCCCGGGTCCAGCGTGACCGCATCGCTGATGTCCTGGGCGCTGATCACCGTATTGCTCTGGTTGTAGGTCTGGGCGGAGGCAAAGCTGCCACCGACCGCGACGACGAGCAGAGAACTTACGGCTATCGCTGCGGGAAGGAGTCTGCGGAACATTCCATCACCCCTTGAGAGAAGTCGTATGGAGCAGTGGCATTCGCCAGCAGTGAGTACTTTCCTCTACGAAAAGGGGGTGTAACGACAACCGGACAGGATAACGGGTCGGACTGACGAACATGAACCGCGGCATGTTGTCGAAGCGGGGCCTTTCATGGCCCCGGACGGGAGCATGCGGCGGCAGGGCCCGGCTTGCGGCAACGAGCACCCGAGCCTGCCGGACGCCCGGGGAGGGAGGCTGCGGGGTCGTGGGATGGCGGGCGAGACAACAGGCTTCGGACAGGCCCCGCAGCCCTTGGCGGCGGAGCGGGCGGGACCGTTCCGCCGCCAAGGGCGCGCCGACGCCTGCGCGCAACGTACCGCTCATCAGCGTCACAGCCGGCTTCGCCACCACGTGGTACCTCACCTGGTCGCCCGTGCTGCCGCTTCTCCTAGGTAGTCGCGGCGCATCGCCCGCTGCGATCGCCGCCACCTTCGCCCTGGTCAACCTCTGCGGCGCTCTCATCCAGTACGTTGGCGGCAGGCTTGCCGATCGCGTGGGGGTGCGCCGGGTGATCGGCTGGACCGGCGTGGCACTCGGCTGCACGTGGTTCGCCATGGCCGCGGCGTCCGGCGACTGGCTGGGCCTCGCGGTCTTCTACGTGCTCGGCAACACGCTCTTCGGCCTGCAGGCCACGGCGTTCGTCACCGTCATTTCGGATTCGGTGCCGATCGGGCGGAGGCTGCGGGCCTTCTCCTTCTACCAGTTCTGGAGTGCGGCGTCGTTCGTCGCAGGCCCCCTCGCCGGCGGCCTCCTGCTGCTGCCGCGCCTCGCCCCGCCCGTCTACCTCGGCCTGACCGGTCTTGTCTACCTCTCGGTGGGCATCGTCCGGCTCGCGTTCTTGCGCGAGCCGCGCCAGCTCACCGGCAGGCCAAACCCGCCCGCGACGCCTCGCCGGATCCTGGCGGCGCTCGCCGGCAGCGCGGAGCGGCGCGAACTCGCAGCGCTCAGCGCCGGCGTCACGCTCGCGTTCGCTCTTACGGTGAACGGGCCGTTTATCCCCCTGACGGTGCACGTGCTCGACGGCATTCCGCCACGGGTCGTGGAGATCCTGTTCGGCGTCGGCCCCGTCGGGGCCCTCGCGGTGTCGCTCGCTGCCCGGCTCGTGCGCAGCCATCGGCGGACCCTCGCCTGGGGACTCGCCATCCTCGCGCTGGCGGCCGCCGCGCTGGCGCTGCCGCTGGGCATGGTGGGCCTGGCCGCCGCGTTCCTGCTCGCGTTCGCGGGCTTCCAGCTGACATCGGTCGCGTTCGCGGTGCTGCGGGTGCGGCTCGCCGGGGAAGACGCACCTGGCGAGGTGCTCGGCGCGTCGTCGGCCATGGCGGGCACCGCCGCTTTCCTGGGGGTGGCGGTGGCCGGCGCCGCAGGCGGAAGGGTCGCGCTGCTGGCGGGCGCGGCCATCGCGGTCGCGACCGGCGTCTGGCAGGTGCGCGGCGCCGGCCGGGCCTTGACCCAGGACATGGTCGTCGACGCAGGCGCCTCGAGCCAGGGCCAGATGGCGGCGGCAGGGCGTCCCGGTGAGCTCTGACCGCCTAGCGCGGAGGGGGTAGTTACTGCTCGATAACATCTAGCGTTCTATTGAGTTTGGTGTAGATTACTGCTAGAGTTAGGTCATGGAACTTGTACCCATTCGTGTAGCTGCCAGAGAGCTTGGAGTCCGAAGAGAGACGCTGAGGGTTTGGGAGCGAGAAGGAAAGATTGATCCACCTGAGC
>JAJZQO010000007.1 GCA_021847575.1 Bacillota bacterium
AGAACTCTCGAAGTCGCAACTCCGACTCTGCGGAGAGGAATATTCATGGAACACGCTGCGACGTGCGAGAGAGCGAAAAATCAAGGAAAACTTGCGGACCCAACAAACGCTAGGTTTTCTGGAGCGGGGCGCAATGTGATCGCGGACCAGCATCTCCACCTTGAAAGGGGACCCTACAGCCCCGACAACTATCCGGTCAGCTGGCTCGAGCAATATCTCGAGAAGGCGAAAGAGGCCGGCGTCCAGCGCCTGGGCGTCGTCGAGCACGCCTACCGCTTCGTCGAGGCACGGGGCCTGCTGCCCGGCGCCTGGTCGGCTGAGCGCTGCCTCTACCGCATCGACCCGTACGTCGCCTTCGCCGAACGCGTCAAGGCGCGCCACCTCCCCGTCTCCTTCGGGCTCGAGATGGACTTCATTTCAGGCCAGGAGGAGTCGATCGGCCGCTTCCTGTCGATCTATCCCTGGGACTTCGTGCTCGGCTCGGTGCACTTCGTCGACGGAGTCGGCGTCGATCTCGAGCTGGACAGGCCCAACGCCGTCAGCATGGGCCACGAACGGCTCTGGCGGCGCTACTTCGAGCTGAGCCGCGAGGCGGTGCGCTCGGGGCTGTTCGACGTCCTCACGCATCCCGATCTGCCGAAGATCTTCGGCCAGCCGGCGCCGGACTTCGCGCAGGCCGAGTACGAACGCACCGCCACGGCATTGGCCGAGGCGGACATGGCGCTCGAATGCAACACGGCGGGCCTGCGCAAGCCCGTCGGCGAGATCTATCCCGTCCCCGCCTACCTGGCCGCGGCACAGGCCGCAGGCGTGCCGGTCAGCCTCGGCTCGGACGCGCACGAACCTGAGAACGTCGGCAGGAATTTCGCTGACGCAATCGCTCTCCTGCGGTCGGTCCAATATGGCTCCGCCGTCCACTTCGTCGGCAGATGCCGCATCTCGTCGCCGCTCTGAAGGTCAAGGCCTGGCACTTTCCGCACCAGGTACGTCCACGCGAAAGGAGCGCCGGCATGGCGCCACAAACACCACGGATCAAGCAGGCCCTCGATACGGCCCTCGGCTTCAGCGTGGTCAAGGAAGCCCCTGGCAGCGTGGAGGCGGATCTGCCGCTCGTGGGCCTCGTCGTCAACAGCCTCGGCCAGGCACACGGCGGCGCGCTCGTCTCCGTCGCAGACGCCTTGATGGCGAACCTCGCCGGACCGCCGCGCGACCGCCCGGGCGTCCAGGAGGCCGTCACCGTGGACATTCACGCGCACTTCCTGCGCCCGGCGCGCGGCAGTCGCCTGCGCCTCGTCGCAGATCTGCTCCAGACAGGGCGCAGCCTGGCCTTCGCACAGTGCCTCGTCTACGACGGCGAGGGGCGGCTCGCGGCGCAGATCACGGCGAGCTACGCCCTGCGCTCTCAGCCCTGACGCTCTGACGCGGGAGCGGCGGGCCTTCATCTCGGCGCAGGGTCGCCGGGCAGGGACGAACCGGCCTCTCCTCTCCGCGGGCTGCCCACGGGCCGGCAGCCATGTTCCAGCCCCTTCACCTCGCAGTCCCCCTCCCGCCCGTGCCCACGCCACAACAGCCCAAGCGCCCGGACCCGCGTCAGCCGGCGGCCTCGATCCGCACCCGCACCGTGTAGAACGTCGCACCGCCGCCGTAGTCCGAGAGTGCCTGCGACGTGAGGCGGTTGACGTTGCGCCCATGATCCTCGTGGTTCCAGCGCACGGCGTAGCTCACGACGCTGCCGGGCTGCGGCACGTCGCTCGCCAGGGCCGTCAGCTCCACCTCTCCCCGCTCGTTCCAGACGCGCACCCGCGTGCCGTGGGCGATGCCGAGCCTTGCCATGTCCTCCCCCGCCATGAGCAGTTCCGGCAGGGGGTGGCCCCTGCGCAGGCTGGGCAAGTTGCCGAAGCTCGACTTGATCGTCTCGCGCGTCGAGGGCGTCAGGAGATCGAACTCGCCCGGACGCCCTCGACGCGCCGCAACCGCCTGCGCGGTCATGGTGCCTGGCGGCGGTGCCAGCTGCAGGCGGCCGCCGGGCCGAGGCACAGGCAGGTCGACGAAGGGTCGCGTCTCGGCCGGCAGGCGCAACTTCTGCACAGGCTCGCGCAGGAGCGCCTCGAACGTGATGCCGTCGAGCCATGGGTGTCCGCTCGTCAGGGCCTCCTCGATCAGGCTGCGGTCGTCGCTCTGCAGTTCGGCGTCTGTGAGGCCGATCGCCCGCGCGAGGCGGCGGAAGAACTCGGGGTTCGAGACCGCTTCCCCCTGTGGCGGCACGGCGGGCAGGCTCAGCTGCACGTAGCGGTGCCAGTAGGAGGTATGCAGGTCCAGGACCTCCATCGACATGGCGGCCGGCAGCACGAAGTCCGCGTACTTCGCGGTGTCGGTCAGCATTTGCTCGTGCACGACGGTCAGCAGGTCCTCGCGCGCGAGCCCAGCGAGGACCCTCGACTGGTCCGGCGCCGTGGCGGCCGGATTCGCATTGTAGACGAACAGCGCCTGCACGGGCGGCTTTGTCAGATCGAGCAGGGCGTCGCCGAGCTGCACCATGTTCACGTTGCGCGCGGCACCTTGCACCGGCGCGAGATCGCGGAGCGGGAAGGCGTCGCCGTTGCCCATGAGCAGTCCGCCGCCGACGTCGCGCCATGCGCCCGAGATCACGGAAAGGGCCGCGATGGCCCAGACCGTGGCCGCACTGTCGCTCTGGCGCTGCACGCCGTAGCCGGGCCTCAGAAGGAGCGGGCGGGCCGCCGCAATGCGCTCCGCGAGCTCGGCGATCGCGGCCGGCTCGAGCCCTGTGACCTCGGCCGTGCGCGTGATGCTCCAGGGCTCGACGAGCCCGAGGTAGTCGCGGAAGCCCTCGGCGCGCTCTTCGGCGAACTCCCGATCGTAGCGGCCGGTCGCGACGAGTTCGCGGCCGAGTCCGAGCGCGAGCGCGAGGTCCGTGGCGGGGCGGGGCTGGATGTGGCGGTCGTAGCGCCTGGCGGTCTCGGTGCGCAGGGGATCGATCGTCCAGACCTCGCCGCCCGCCTTGCGGGCCTCATCGAGCAGCGGGATCTGATGGACGTTGGTGGCCATCGGGTTCGCGCCCCAGAGCAGCACGAAGGCCGCCGCGGGAATCGTCTCGGGATCCGGCCCCATGACCGTGCCGAAGACCCAGCGCAGGGCAGCGTGGCCAGCTGCGGTGCAGATCGTCCGCTCGAGGCGGCTCGCGCCGATGCGCCCCCAAAGGCGCGCGTCGAGCGCGCCGCCGGCGAGCAGCCCCATGTTGCCCGCGAAGCTGTAGGGCAGCACCGCCTCGCCGCCGTGCTCGCGCAAGACCCTTTGCACGCGCTCCCCGATCTCCGCCATCGCCTCGTCCCAGGTGACCCGCTCGAACTCCCCCGCCCCCTTGGCGCCCCGCCGGCGCAGGGGATGCAGCAAGCGTTGCGGGTGGTTGAGACGTTCGAGATAGTGGTTCACTTTGTAGCAGAGGAAGCCGCGCGTCAAGGGGTGCGACGGGTCGCCCTCGATGCGGCGGATGACGCCGTCCTGGACGTGGACCCGCAGGGAACACGTGTCGTAGCAGTCGTGCGGGCAGGCGCCATGCACCGCAATCTCCCCGGCCGCCAAGCCGCCACCTCCTTCGCAATCGCGGTGTCAGTCTCCGCTGGGAGCGGCGCCCGGCTGCGCCTCGTCCCGCTCGAGATAGAGCTGGCGGGACTCCTGGTCGTAGGCGAAGATCTCGGCGTAGCGGCCCCACTCGATCAGGGTGTCGACCTGCCGCTCCGCCTCCTCGACACCGTAGCTCTGCTCCATCGCGTCGACGAAGAACTCGCGGTTCATCCGCCCGTTGGACTTCTGAACCAGAACGCGCTCGATCTGCGCCAGCGCGGGACAGCGCTCGAGCGCCTGCGTGCGGAAGATCTCCTTGCGCTCGAGCAGGTTCGCGCCAGCGTAGCGCCGCCCCTGCGGCGTCAGCTCGATGTCGCCCTCGTGCACCTTGGCGAGACCCAGGAGTTCGAGGCCCTCGACAATCGGCAGGAGGTCGTCGACGTCGAACTGCAGCTCCTCGCCCAGACGGTAGATGTCCTCGCGCGGGGCGTCCTCCAAAAGCTCAACCAGGCCGTTGAGCGCTCCCGAGCGCACGGCCGGGATCGGCTCGGGGCGCCTGCGCCCCTGGGCCGTCTCCTTCTCGCCAGCGCGCTGCGTCAGCAGGGAATAGATCTGGTCGACGATCTGCGCGAAGCGCCTGTCCTCGCGGTCGCGCCAGTGCGGCAGGGTGATCGCCACCTCCGCGCGCACCTCGGCGGGGTCGCGCGACAGCACGATGGCCCGGACCGCGAGGTAGACGGCCTCCTCGATCGAGTGGGTCACGATCACGACCGCCCTGGTCGGGATGCGCCGCTCGAGCCAGAGCTCGAGCAGGTCGCGCCTCAGGTTCTCCGCGGTCAGGACGTCGAGCGCCGAGAACGGCTCGTCCATCAGCAGCACGTCCGGGTCGACGACGAGCGCCCGCGCGAACCCGACGCGCTGTCGCATGCCCCCCGACAGTTCCTTCGGGTAGGCGCCCTCGAAGCCGTCGAGGCCGATCATGTCGATCACGCGCAAGGCCCGCTCGTGTCGCTCGGCCTCGATCAGCCCCTGTGCCTTGAGGCCGAGTTCGACGTTCTCCTGCACCGTCAGCCAGGGGAAGAGCGCGAACGACTGGAAGACCATGGCCACCCCGTTGCCACCGCGCTGGGCCATGGCGCCGTGGTAGGTGATGCGGCCGCGCGTCGGCGCGACGAGTCCCGCGATGATGCGCAGCAGGGTGGACTTGCCGGAGCCGGAGGGGCCGAGCACAGCCAGCACCTCGCCCTCGCGCACCGCGAGGTCGATGCCGCGCAAAACCTGCTTGCCGCCGCCGCCAGGCATCTCGTAGATCTTGTCGATGTGCTCGGCCACGATCAGCGGCTCCAGCATGGCGGTCGCCTCCTAGTCGAGATGATAGCGCGTCTCGGCGAGCCGGTAGAGCGGACGCCAGACGAGGCGGTTCATGGCGATGACGAAGAGCGACATCACAGCGATGCCGAGGAGCACCTGCGAGCCGTCGCCACGGGCCGTGGCGAGCGTGATGTAGGCCCCGAGGCCCTGCGCCACCAGCGTGTGGTGCTGCCAGCTCGCGACCTCCGCGACGATCGAGGCGTTCCAGGCCCCCCCCGCCGCCGTCACGCCACCCGTGACGAGCGACGGGAAGATGGCCGGCAGCACGAGTTCCCGCCAGCGCAGCAGCCCCTTGAGGCCGAAGATGCGTCCCGCCTCCTTGAGGTCCTGCGGGATCGCGAGGCTGCCCGCGATGACGTTGAACAGGATGTACCACTGCGTGCCGAGCATCATCAGCGGGATCGCGCCGATGTCGAGGCCGGCCCGCACGCGCAAGAGCCACGCGACCACGATCGGGAAGAGCATGTTGGCGGGGAACGATGCCGCGATCTGCGCGAGCGGCTGCGCCCAGCGCGAGACGCGCGGGCTGAGGCCGATCGCCACGCCGACCGGCACCGTCCAGATGGCGCCGAGCAGCACGGCCGCCATCACCCGCAGCCAGGTCAGGATGCCGAGCCAGCCGACGTGCACGATCTCGTGCGGCGCGATGCCCGACAGCAGGCGCCAGCCGGTGCGCAGGGCCAGAGCGAGCACAAGGACGCCGAGCAGGCCGAACAGCACGCGCCAGACCACGCTGGACTGCGCGCCCGCAGGCCTTCGCGCAGGCGGCCGGCTGAACCATCGCCAGAGCGTCTCCCAGGCGGGATGCAGGAGACGCCAGAGCCCCTCGACCAGCGCGGAGCGGCGCAGGAGCGTGAGCACGAACGACGTCGGCCCCTCCGCGGCTGGGGTCTGCTCGAGCTTGAAGCGCTGCGACCAGGCGACGATGGGACGCCAGAAGAGCTGGTCGACCAGCACGATCAGCACGATCATGACCGCGACGGCGGCGAGCATGGCGGGCGTATCGCCGCGCTGCTCGGCGAGCGCCATGTAGGAGCCGATGCCCGGCAGCATGACCCGCCGTCCGGAGAACGTCACCGTCTCAGATGCCGCAAGGAAGAACCAGGAGCCGCCGAACGACATCATGCTGTTCATCACGAGCGTGATGGCGGAACTCGGCAATTCGAGGTACCATAGCCGCGACCAGCGGCCCAGGCGGTAGACGTGGGATGCTTCCTCGAGATCGGCCGGCAGGGTGACGAGCGTGTGGTAGAAGGCGAAGGTCATGTTCCAGGCCTGCGCCGTGAAGATGGCGAAGACGGCGGCGATCTCCAGTCCGAGCGAACTGCCTGGGAAGAGGCCCGCGAAGAAGGCCAGGGTCGCCGAGAGGAAACCAAGCACAGGCACCGACTGCAGGATGTCGAGCAAGGGCACGAGAACGCGCCCGGCCCAGGGGCTTTTGGCGGCGAGGTAGCCGTAGACGACGGCGAAGACGAGCGAGGCGAGGAAGGCGATGAAGATGCGCAAAAGGCTCTCGCCCGCGTACAGCGGCAGTGCGGCCGGGCTCAGCGATATCGTGCCCACGTCGTGCAGCGGCAGGGCCATGCGGCCGCCAAGGCGCAGCACCGCCAGAAGCATGAGGAGCACCGCCGCGAATACGAGCAGGTCCACCCAGCCCAGGCGGACGCGGCGGGCGATGCCAGGTGCGGGAAACCAGCTCACGCTGCACCTCCCCGGCCTGCCGCGCAGGCGTTCGCGGCAGAAAGCTTGGCCATTATACCTTGGCCCTGAGGCGGCCGAAACGTCCGGGCGGCGCCACGCATGACCTTCGACTGGGTCACGCTGCAGGCGGTCGCCCGGGAACTTGCAGACCTGAGGGGCGCTCGCGTCGACCGGGTGGACGTCGAGGAGCGGCGCATCGTGCTGGTGCTCAGGCACGGGCAGGCATCCGCTCTCGCCTTCGACACCCGCGCGGAGATCGCGCCCGTCTACCTCCCGCCCGTGCCGGGCCGCCGGACGACCGCAGCCTCTGCGGCGGAACTCCTGCTCCGCCGCCACCTCGAGGGAGCGCGGATCAAAGGGGCGCGCAGTCCCTTCGGCGAGCGGCTCGTGCAACTCTGCCTCGAGGGGCGGGACCGTTTCGGCGATCTGCGCGACCTCTACCTTGTGGCCGAGTTCTTCGGCACGCACCCCGATCTCCTGCTGGTCGCCGACGCCCAGGTGGTCTGGACGCTCTACGGGCGGCGCAAGGGCCTGGGCGCTCCCTACGCTGTGCCAGGCCCGAGACTCCTGCCGCCCTCCGTCAAGCCGCCCCTCTACGGACCCTCAGCCGCCGAGATCGCGCTGCGGGTCCAGGAGGGCAGGTACGAGCCGGTCCTCCTAGCAGCTGAGGGTCAGCCTCTGCGCGCCCTGCCATTCCCCCCCGCCTCCGGCCACGCGTCGCCACTGCCCGGCCTGCTCACGGGACTCTCGCAGGTCGCGGCGGCCGAACTGCGCCGGCGCCAGGAGCACGATCTGCGCCAGAGCCTGCTGAAGTCCCTCGCGCAGCGCACGCGAGCCCGCGGCACGGCGCTCGCCCGCAAGGAGGAGGAGCACCGCGAGACGCTGGGGGCGGAAGGTCTGCGCCACGACGGCGAGAGCCTCAAGGCAGGCCTGCATCTGGTCCGACCAGGACAGGCGAGCGCCGTGCTGCCGGACGCCCTCGAGCCCGACCGGACCCGCACGATCGTTCTCGACCCGCAGCTTGCGCCGAGCGAAAACATGGCCGCCATCTTCCGTCGCTACCGCAAGCTGAGAAGCCGCGAGCAGCATCTCGCGGGCGACCTCGAAAGCCTGCGCGAAGAGCTCGCCGAGCTCGAGCGGCTCCGCCAGGAGGTGCAGTCTGCGGCGGACCTCGCCCAGCTCGAGGCCCTGCGCGAGACGGTGCTCGGCACGCGCCGGGAGAGCCGGCAGGGTCGCGACCAAGGCCCCATGCGCTTCCGCACGGCCGGCGGCCATGAAGTGCTCGTGGGCCGCAGCGCCAAGGAGAACGACGTCCTGACGCGCGCTGCGCGGCCGAGCGACCTCTGGTTCCACACGAAGGACAGGCAGGGAGCGCACTGCATCCTGCGCCCCCTGCCCGGCCGCGCCGTCGGCGCCCCGGACCGCCTGGAGGCGGCGCTCCTCGCCGCCTACTATTCGAAGCAGCGCCACTCAAGCCAGGTTCCCGTCGACTACACGTTCGTGCGCCATGTGCGGCGGCCGCGTGGCGCGGCCCCCGGATTCGTGCTCTACGACCACCACGAGACGCTCTTCGTCACGCCGAGCGAAGAGGCGATCGCCCCTATCAGGGCCCGTTGAGGTAGCTCCAGATGCTCGGATCCTCGAGGCCGAGGCGCCAGAGCACGATGCCGCGCAGCCCGTAGCTCGAGGCCAGGCGCACCTTGCTCTCGAAGTCGCTGAGGCCTTCGTAGTAGGCGATGTGGCGCACGCCGTCCTGCCAGTAGACCAGGTCCTGGGATGTGGGCGACGCGCCGTGCTGCAGGGCGAGTTCCCGGAAAGCGCCGAACGAGAGGCCCTGTGCCGTGCCGCCGCCACCCCAGTCGTAGCCGTACAGGGGAATGCCCAGGACCACACGCCGCGGCGGGATCGTCCGCGCGGCGTAGTTGGACACCTGCCGCACCCAGGCGGTGCTCGCGATCGGCCCGGCGCTGCCGCCGGCGTAGTGCTGGTCGTAGGCCATGACCATGACGAGGTCGGCCTCCTTGCCGAGCGTCTTGTAGTCGTAGGCTCCTGTCCAGGAGTCGTGCGGCTCGTCGTTCGTCTCGGCCGGCACCGAGAGGGTGAGGTAGTAGCCGTAGCGGTGCAAGAGGTCTGCGAGCTGGCCCACGAAATTCGAGTAGGCTTGCCGATCGCTGGGCGGCACACCCTCGAAGTCCAGGTTGATGCCGTCGAAGCCATCCTGCTCGCAGAGTGCGAGCAGGCTCTCCATGGCCCGGCGCGAGGCGACAGCGCTCTCGAGCAGCGGTCCCAGGATCTGCCCGCCGTATTGGTTCTGCTGCACCATCGCGAAGACCCAGAGCTTGTGGCTGCGGGCATAGTCGAGCACCCTCTGGTCGGGCTGGCCGGTGACGGCGCCGTCCGCCCAGATGGTGTACCAGTCGGGCACGATGCCCGAGAGCAGGTGCGCGTCTTCCTGCAGGCTTTGGTAGCCGCCCCCGTTCGCGCCGCCCGCGTAGTAGCCCAGCACGATCGGCGTCGGCAGGCCGTCGCCGTGCGGTGCGCCGAGCATCGCCACCTCCTGGGCTTGGCCCCTGCCGTGCAGCGGCGTCAGGAGCGCATCCACGCCGCGTGCGACGCGCGCGAGGAAGGCATGGTCGAAAAGCGCCCCCGCAGCGGCGATCCCGAGGATCAGCACGGCAAGGGCGACGAGATCCGTAAAGATGCCGCGCCGCACAGGCTCCCTCCACCTTCCGGGTTCGCCCATGCCTATGCGGCGCAGAGCCACCGCATGCGCCCCTCAGGGCCGCTGCGCCACCGCCTCGATCTCGACGAGCTGGCCCTGATAGCCGAGGAAGGTCACGCCGAGCAAGGTGCTTGGCGCCGGATGCTCCTTGAAGAACTCCTCCACCACCCGCCATGCCTCGATCAGGCCGTTGCGCTCCGGCGCCGCGACGAAGACCGTGGTCTTGAGAACATCGCGGATCGTGCAGCCGGCCGCGGCGAGGCCGATCTCGAGGTTGCGGCAGGCCCTCTGCATCTGCGCGGAGATGTCGCCTGGCGCGACGACCGCCCCCTCTTCGTCCAGCGGACAGGCACCCGCGGTGAACACGAGTCCCGTCCCTGCCGCGAGGGCGGCGTAGGAGTAGGGAGCGTCCGGGTAGAGCTCTTTGGATCCGAGCAGCGTGACGGCCATCAGCTTTAGCCTCCTCGTACCGAACCGAACCGAGTTTGCCGCCCGAAGCGGTCAGTTCCGCAGGCGCGTCAGGTCAGCCTCTGCCAGGGCCACCCACGCACCCCGGCGGGCCAGGGCGCGAAGGCACGCCAAGCCCAGGTGCCCTTCCCCGTCTGCGCAGCGGCCGCAGGCGCGAGAGCCTGGGCGTACAGATCTGCATGGAACCCGACGAGCACCTCGTCCCCAATCTTCGTCACCGGTACGCTCCTGGCATCGGTCAACTGGCGCATCTCGCGCATGTACCTGGCGCTCGTGAAAACGTTGCGCTCCTCCCACCTGACTCCTCTCGCCGAGAGGAAGCGCCTCGCCTGGGCGCAATGCGGTCAGAGCGGAACGACATACACGACGACTTGCATCGTGCTATCCCCCTTCGGCTTCTGCGGGCGGGACCGACTTCCTCCGCCGTACATCGACGTGGAGCTCGAGATGGATGATGTGGCCGCCCGCGACGATGACGACCGGCCAGTAGCCCGGGGTCGTCCTCGTGCCCACCTCCCATGTCCAGGTGACGTAGCCTTGCGCGTCGGACGTCCGCGGCCCAAGGCCCGAGGCATGGCTCGGCCCGCTACGGTAGTCGACCGTGATCGTCGCGGCGGCATGCGGCGCCGTGCGGATCTCGACGCTGGCGTCCTGCCCGGGTGGCACATCAAGGCTCCGCGAGACGACGGTCAGGCCCTGAACAGAGTCGGCTCCAGCGGAAACGCCGCCCAAATGGGACCCTTGCAACGGGCAGTCCCTGTCTTTGTTGCCACAGACGCCTGTCGTAACCGATGCGGCGGCCGCAGCCGGAGAGTATTCCGCCGTGGCGTGCCCCTTGACGATCCATGCCGGATGGATCTCGTTCCAGCCATGGTCCTTGTCGTCGACCCACGCCCCTGTGACGGTGATGCGCTGGCCGACCCGGGGAACAGGAATGTGGGGTCTTGCGCGACATTGGCCAAGGACGCTGTGGGCCTCTCAAGGTCGTCTTGAGGCGATCTGATGCGATACCCTGTCTCGGTCGTAACGTAGGTCGTCCCTGCGGGGAGTAGCGCCACCTCCCCGAGGGGAGGTGGCCGATTTTGGTCAAACTGCAATATGGATCTAGGCGCTAGACGTTCAGTTGCCCGGTTTCTTCTTTACGTCATACAAAGCCTGATGGTCGATGGTAGTCAAGTGAGGCGGTCTGCCGCGAGCAGCCAACTCCTTCCTGTTGCTCGCCGCCAGTCGCGACGCTCACATTTGGACATGGTGGATGGATTGCTCTGTCATCGGGTCGAAAGCTGGATGCTACAATCAGTGCAACTTGAGGCAAAGGGGGCCTCGCCATCAAAAGCCGACCTAAAGCAATATTCTGTTTGCTCATCTCGTTGACTTTGGGCGGGTGCGGCACCGCCTCAAACGGAGGCACCTCTGCCATGCCTTCCCCGCATGGCGTACAGTCTGCCAAGGCCGTGCCTATAAACCTTGTGCTCCACGTGCAGGATACGCCGCTAACCACTAGTCTAAATGCTGTCTGGCAGAATCGGGATAGTGGCAGCGTAGGAGGTTCCCCCCTCTCGTGGGCGACCAACACGAAGCAGCATCCCGACACATACACCTATCGAACGAGGCTTGTCCCTGGCGACTACAGGCTTGGCGTCTATGAGTCTGGACTGGAGTCGGGCGCGTCGATCGGGGCAGTGGCGAGCCTTCACGTCCCGCCCACGGGCGGGCAGGTAAACCTGCGGCTCCAGGCTCGCCCCTTCAAGGCCGGCACGAATCACGAGACTGCTGTCGTAGGCACCGTGGTCGGCCCGGACGGCAAGCCGACGCGCGACGGACTCGTCCTCGCCATGCCTGTCGGGGCCGGGAACCTCTTTCAGGCGGCCGCCCACACTGCGGCGGATGGGAGCTTTCGGCTCACACTCCCTAGTCAGGGCGTCTACGACCTCTTCGCCGTGCAGCCCGGCAACGGCGGCGTGGGCGCTGCCGCCGTGGGGACGCTGACCCAGGGCACAGCGCACGTGAAAATCCATCTGCCCTCGTGGCAGGGCCGGCGCTATGTGGTGGTCCTGCAACAGGGGCTCGCGTACACCGGCAAGCCCGTCTGGGTGTGGGGGAATCTCCCCGGCAAAGCGCCGGATCTCGCTCTCAAACCCATGCCAGGAGTGCAGACACTCCTCACCGTGCATCTTCCTACGAAGAACGGCCTCTTCACGTGGTCGGGAGTGCTCCGCACTCAGCAGCAGTATGAAAACCTGACAGCCACCTACGCCATCCAGCAGGGGACGGATCTCGCCGCCGCCTTCGCACTTCCTGGAGTTCCCACAGGGTCGAACGGCAACGATTACTGGCCGGAGAACGTTGCCCCCTACCACCTGGCGTGGGGTAGTGCGAGCGAAGCCGGAGGCAAGGTGTCCTTCGACATCGGAGGCTCTGCCGTCGTAAGCCCTTGGGGACTCTTCCCCCGACCGGACGGGCAAGTGCCTCTCCCGGTTGGGATCGGCTCCCCGTGGGCCCAGACAGTCGCTTACATGCCTGTAGCGATCCCATCCCAGCCCCTGCTCTCCGTGTACGACGTACAGGGCGGACCGCTCGTGCCGCCCAAGGACTCCTGGCTTGGAGGCTTTCGTCTGTCCTCGGGGCGGGACTTCCCACTGGGGCTGCAGGGCGCGCAGTTCTGGAGCGTCAACATGCTGACCACGTCGGCCGGATGGGCAAACACACGGGACAACCAGGTCCTGACCACGAATGACGGCGGAGCGACGTGGTTGGACGTGACGCCGGAGGGCATGCCCAACGTCGAACCTGCCATGGTCAGCTTGGCGTCGTAGGCCTGCCCCCGGTTCGGCGGATAGTCTAAGAGATTGAGGTGCAACATGAACCGTGCCGCACAGAGTCAACTGTAGGCAAGTTCGGCGAGAGGTACACGAGGACGAATAGTACCCGCCGGGGGCACGGCACCCTAGGACCATGGACGAAATCTCCGACCTCGCCACCCACTGCCGCGGAGTCCTCAACACGATCGATGCCGCCGCATGGACGGGTATGTCCATGGTCGAGAGCCATGAACAGCGCTTGGCGCGGTTGAGGCGCATGTTGGGCAATCCAGCCGACCTATGTGTCCGCCCGGTGGGATCGCTCGTGACCGTGATGTACCTATCGACGATTGTCGACGAGGCGCAGGTCCAGGACACTCTGGTTGGGCCGCTCTCGCAACAGTTTGACAGCCCTCCCGCCCTGGCCAACCGTCTTGCGCCCATCGACACATACGGGGACGCTCTGAATGCGCTGTTGTCGGGCAAGGCGATTGCCCTTATGCGCCAGGTGCCCGGGGCTTTGGCCGCCAACACAGGAAAGTGGCCCAAGCGCGACCCTACCGAACCGCCAGCTGAGGTCATCAGCCGTGGACCGCACACCGGCTTCATCGAGAGACTGGATACCAACGTTGCTCTGATTCGCATGGGCGTGCCGGACCCGCGCTTGCGCTACGAGAATTTCGTCATGGCAAGTCGTAGTGGCACCAAGGCCGGCCTCTTCTATATCGAGGGTCTTGTATCACCCAAGGTTCTACAGCGGGTGCGCGGCACACTCAATAGCGTGCGGCCGTCTATGGTCACGGATGCGAGGATGTTGGCCCAGCATCTCACTCCAAGCGCTCACCTGTTCCCGACCGTGGGTTCTACCGAACGCCCAGATGTGGCCTACGGCGCGCTTCTGGATGGTCGCGTCGTGGTGCTCACCGATGGTTCGCCAACGGCCCTGCTCATTCCCCAAGTGTTTGCGAACCTGCTGTCCGTGCCCGACGATTACTACAACCGCGGGATCGTTGCGTCGTTCGAGCGGGCCTTTCGCTTTCTAGGGCTGCTTGGCACGCTGACCATCTCCGCGCTATACGTATCGCTGGCTTCCATCAATCAAGAGCTTGTTCCCACGCCACTCTTTCTGTCGATCGCTCAAGCGCGACTCGGCATCCCGATGCCCTTGGTGCTTGAGATCCTCACGTTGGAGGCCACCATCGAACTCATCCGACAGGCAGGCCTTAGGCTACCCAGTTCGTTCGGCCAATCGATTGCTATCGTAGGCGCGGTTGTGATCGGTCAGAGCGCGGTGTTGGCGGGTCTGCTCAGTGCTCCCGCAGTGGTGGTGGTGTCCGTGGGGTTCATTATGTCCTTCATCCTTCCGTCGCAGGCGACGGCGATGAGCCTACGCATCCTGCGGTTTCCTCTTATCTTACTCGCAAGCGCGTTCGGCCTATTCGGCTTAGTTTGGGGCTTGCTGTTGCTCTTCATTTACTTGAGCTCACTCGAGTCGTTTGGGGTTCCCTATCTTTCGCCCGTGACACCGCTTCGCCTCCGTGGCCTTCAGGACACGATCGTGCGGCGCTCGCTTCGTAAGCTTCGACGCTCCTTTGTGGCCCGTCCCAGCCCGACCACGGAATGACCATGAAACAGGGGCGAGTCAACGCCAGCCAGCTCTTTGGGTTAGGGATCATAAGCATGCTCGCTACCTTACTTCTCACAGTACCTGGCGAATTGCTGCGTTTAGCCGGTCGCGGCGCCTGGTGGACACCTCTGGTGGCCGCCGTCCCGGCAGTGCCCTTTGCGTATGCTGTTGGGAAACGGGCAGGCAAGCAAGGCGACGCGGTCGCCCTGCTTCGCCGCCTCCTTGGGCCTTTCGTCAGCAGGGTCCTCCTTCTGCTGGTATGGCTCGCAGTCGCGATAGACATGGCCATAATCACACGCGAAGTCGCCGAAGGCGCGAGCGCCAGCTTCTCCAGCGCCATCGTCCCTATGCCGGTGCTCGTGGCGCTCGTTCTGGTGCCTGGCATGTGGCTGGCCTGGCTTGGGCCGGTGGCAATCGGCCGTGTGGCGACGGTGATAAGCGCGGGTATCATCGTCACGTATGTTGTTGGCTTTCTCGCCATCGTGCCTCTCATGCATGTGCTCTGGACCCGTCCGGTGATACCGACAGACGCGCGCTTTCTGGGCGGTGCCCCCATCGAGTTGTCATGGCTGTGGCTCATCGAACCGGCCTTAATCGGGGTACTGATCATGCACGAGGTGCAGCCTTCGGCTCGCCGCGTGGCCGGGGGCATTTTGGCAGGGGCGACGGCGTCGGGTGCGATCTTGCTGTCGGGGGCTATCTGGCTTGTGATTGCGGATTTCGGGCCGACCCGCGCGGCGGAGTTTGCGGTGCCGATCCTGCACACCGCGAAAGAACTTCCATACAGCATCCACCTGGAGCGCATTGATTCGCTGGTGATAACTGTAGAACTCCTCGGTGCCCTGGTGAAGGTGGGGTTGTTCCTGTGGATTTGGGCGCGCGTATCCGAGGGCATCGTCCGTGTCCGCACTGCGTATCTATTGCCCAGCTTAGCTGTGGCGAGCGGCATCTCCAGCATCGTAATGTTCGCCAACCCACTGGCGCTGGATCGCTCGATATACAGCTACGGGCTATACATCCTTCCGACGTTCTTTGTGCTCATGGCTGTCTCGTATTTGCCCAGTAGAACCTGGGCCTCCCGTAGTCCGGTATGACAATCGGAGTACGACGGGTAGTGCTCACTACTGCACTTCTTGCGCTATCGCTCGCGTTCGCCGGGTGTTGGGACGCGCCACCGATCGAGGAGGTCGGCCTTGTCACTATGATGGC
Organism: Bacillota bacterium; assembly: GCA_021847575.1. GTDB lineage: Bacteria > Bacillota > Sulfobacillia > JAJZYS01 > JAJYTV01 > JAJZQO01. Next base: position 15,482 of record JAJZQO010000007.1, read on the forward strand.
CATCGACCAGTCACCCAAGGGCGAATTGAAGGTTACCGTGAGCATCAACATGCCTTCCACGTCGTCGGCAACGCCAGGTCTTGGTCAGACCGCCACGGCCTTGCTGCGCCAGGCTAGTGGACGCACCTTGGTCGAAGCCATCGGACATCTGCGCACTATGACGTATTTGAGTTTGGAGTTTGCCCACCTGGAAGAGCTATTCGTCTCCGAACCAATAGCTCAGGCCGGTCTCGCGAGACCACTAGGCTACATAGCGACCTCCCCGAGCTTTGTGTCAACGCCGTATCTCCTCGTGGTGCGTCACGGCAGCGCCGAGAACGTGATTGAACAGATGCAAGCCGCCAAACCGCGACCGGAGGTCGTGGTGACCGATACAATAGAACAGGCACGCAAGCGAACTCCCTATCACCCCAAACGCGTCTACGAGTTTCAAGAACGGGTTCAGATCCCAGGAGACCAATTCACAACCGCTGGGGTCGTCGTCAACCCTGCAGAGGGAAGCGCCGCCACAGTCGCCCTTGAGATCCAAGGAGAGGCGCTATTCGACCGCGACCGGTTGGTCGGCTGGTTGGACGAGGACTCCACCGTTGGATGGGATGTGGCGACTGGCCAACCCGGTCATCTGGTGTTGCAGCTCCCATCCGGCAAGGGCGGACTTGGATTGGAACTGCTTCGTACGCATCGTGATGTGCACATCCGACATGGTTACACCGGACCTACAGCCGACATGGACATTTCGGTCAAGACGCGCCTCGTTGCTGCGGAAGGCGTACCCGCCGCTTGGTGGGCCGACCCAGTGGCCGTGCAACGCATGGCGACCGATGCTGCTGTCAAACTGACCCACGATGTCATTGCCAGTCTTCAAGCCGCACAGCAGGCGAGGGCCGACGTTTTCAGCCTCGGTGAGTTCGTGCGGGTACTGGATCCGTCGGATTGGTCACGGCTTGAGACACGCTGGGATACTGAAGGATTCCCCAATGTGCCGGTCCGAGTACACGTTCATGTATCTGTAGATAACCTAGGCAGCCTTGTGTGTCCCGCCTTTCAGGCATGCTGACGCGCGTCGCCATTTGCGTTTCGTGCCTAGCGGTACTTGCGCAGATATCGGTGTCCGCTGCGAGAAAGAGGCTCTACGGGCTTGCGCCCGTCGATTTCGGCCTTAAGAACTAGCCTCTTTCTTGGTCTGTTCCTTCGACAGACACCCAGCCAACGCCGGGCATCCAGTGATGATCCAGCCATCTTTGCCGAACTCAGAGCGTGGAGGACTGCGACCTGCACGCCTCGCACAGGCCTGACCCAAACCCGCGGCAAGTCGCCGAAAAAGAGTTGCAGACGCAAAGGCGTCTGACTAGGCCTTGGCTGACAGTGGGCGCCGACTTGCGCTGGTTGTTCTAGGCACCCGACGTGGAGCCAAGGGACAACGGTCCCGCTGTTTTCAGCGGCAGACCGTTCGCACCGTCATGGGGACGATCTGCACCTTGCTCAGTCGAGAGCCCTTGTCCGCAGTTCAAGCCTGCAGCTTGGCGTCTCAGCCTCAGGTATCGTTCGCGACAGGTGCAACTCTCAAGATCTTCGCCGCGTTGCCGAAAAGGATGCCTTCGATGGCAGCCGGGGGCAGCGGCAGGCGCCGAACCGCCTCGATGTTCCGCTCGATCGTGCGATCGCCCGGCCAGTCCGAGCCGAAGATCAGCTTATGGCCCAAGCGATCGGCGTTCGGCAGGTAGGTGAGGAGATTCTTCGGCGGCAGCCCAGCGATGTCGAGATAGACGTTCTCGTGGTAGCGGGCCATGAACTCCGCCTCCGCGTACCAGATCGGCCGCCCGGCATGCGAGAGCACCAGCGTGAGGCCGGGGAAGTCGACGGCGACGTCGTCGAGGAAGAGCGGGTTCCCGTACTTGATGCGCGAGCCGGGAAAGACCGAGCTGCCGGTGTGCAGCATCACTGGCACCCCGAGCTCCTGCGCCTTCGCATAGAAAGGGTAGAGCATGGGGTCGTTCGGATAGAAGTACTCGTACGTCGGGTAGAGCTTGATGCCGCGCACACCGTCGGAGACGAGACCTGCGAGCACGGCGGGCATGTCCATATCGCGCCTGAAGTTGAGGGTGCCGAACGGGATCAGCATGTCCTGGCCGCGGCAGAGCTCGAGCAGGCTCTGGTTGTCCATCCTGCCGGTGAGCGCGTTGACCTCCGCCAGGACCACCGCGCGGTCGACTCCGCAGCTGCGCAGGTAGGCGGCGAGGCCAGGCCCCGTGCCGCACTCCGCCTGCACCGCGACGAGCTCGTCCCGGTCCCAGGCCTGTGCGAGAAACCGCTCGAAGTCCGGCGTGACCTCAGGCCAGCGCACGGGATGCACGTGAAAGTCGATGACCATCCCTGTCTCCCCCTCAGTGCCCCCACTCGGAGTCCGCCTCCCGTTGCCCTCGGCTCCATGCGGCCCAGAGGTGCCGCCCCGGGACAGGCCAGGACCGGTCGTCCCGCGCCGAAGGCTGCCGCCGTGCACCCCCACCTGGCCGCACAGCCCGCGAGCGACTTCTTGCCGCGGCGCCGGTCTGCCTGCCGTTCCGGGGGTAACGTGATTTGCCCCCAACGGAGGCACTGTGCGGCCGACCCGACCAAAGCGAGCACGAGGCGGACGCATCGGGCCCGATCTCGACGTCACAGCTCGGCGCGGCCCGCGAGCGGGGGCAGCGCCACATCTCCTGTCATCCTCCGCATCGCCCACGGGGCCGCTTGGACCCCGCGGGAGCGACCCGCTAGCGCTGCGCGGCGAGTCCCGTCCTCAGCTTGTAGCGCTGGATCTTCCCCGTCGCGGTCTTCGGCAGCTCGTCGACGAAGTAGAAGGCGCGCGGCACCTTGAAGTGCGCCAGCTGGTCCCGCGCGAAGGATCTCAGGGAATCCTCCAGCTCCTTGCTGGGTACGTGGCCCACGTTGAGGATGACGTGCGCGACCGGCTTGTCGAGTCCCGCCGCGTCCGGCACAGCCACGACCGCCGCCTCCGCCACGGCGTCGTGGCGCAGAAGCGCGTTCTCGACCTCGCTGGGCGACACCCACATGCCGCCCACCTTCATCATGTCGTCCGAGCGTCCCGCGTAGCAATAGTAGCCATCGGGGTCCATGTAGTACTTGTCGCCTGTGCGGTACCACTCCCCCACCATCGCGGACTGGGTCTTCGCAGTCTGGTTCCAGTAGAAGGCCGCAACGCTGCCACCCTTCACGTAGAGGTCGCCAATCTCGCCCTGCGGCACGGGCACGCCGCCCTCATCGACGATCTTCACCTCGTAGCCCGGCACGACGAGCCCGCTCGCGCCTGGCCGACAGGAGCCCAGCCGGTTGCTGATGTAGATGTGGAGAACCTCTGTGGAGCCGATGCCGTCCACGATCTCGACACCATAGCGCTCCTGCCAGCGCAGGAAGATCTCCGCCGGCAGGGGTTCGCCCGCCGAGACGCACGCGCGCAGCGACGGGAAGCTGTACTCGCGCGTCTGCACCCGAAGCATCGCATTGTAGAGGGTCGGCACGCCGAAGAAGAGCGTGGGCGAAGTCCGCTCGATGGTGTCGAGGACGAGGACCGGCTCGACCTTCTCGGGCATGAGGACAACCGACGCGCCGTTCGCGAAGGCGAAGTACGAGCCGTTGCCCAGCCCGTAGGCAAAGTAGAGCTTGGAGGCGCTGAACAGCACGTCGTCGCGCGCGATGGCGAGCACCTCTCGGCCGTAGGTGTCGTTGCAGAAGATCATGTCCTTGTGGCAGTGCACCGCCCCTTTGGGCTTGCCGGTGCTGCCGGAGCTGTACAGCCAAAAGGCCGCCTCGTCGGGCGACGTCGCAGCCGCCTCGAGCTCGGGCGCCATGCGCGGCACGAAGTCCTCGTAGAACACGAAAGGGCCGGGGTGTCCGGACGGCGCGAGCTGCGCCGTCGAGAGCCCGGGCAGGATCATCACCAGCGAGACGTCGGGCGCGCGGCCCGCGAGGCGCGGCGCGAGGTCGTGCCAGATCTCCGGTTCCACCGCCAGCAGCTTCGCGCGGCTGTCCTCGAGGAAGTAGGCGTAGTCGTCGAGCGGCAGGTACGGGTTGACCGGGATCGGCACCGCGCCGATCTTCATCGCCCCGTACATCAGCGCGACGAAGTGCGGCGAGTCGTAGGCAATCAGCAGGATGCGCTCCTCGCGTCGCACGCCGAGCGCCTTGAGGGCGTTGCCCGCCCGGTTGATCTCCGATATCAACCGGCGGTACGACCAGACCGTGCCCCTATAGTGGATCGCGGGTTGCTGTTCCGCATCCGGGGTATCCCAGGGATCGAAGATGGCGCTCGTCACGTTCAGCGTCCTCTGCTCGGCGCCGGTTGCCTCTGGCATCGTCTGCTCACCTCCCGGTTCCTTGGCTCCTCCGCCCTGCTTTTCGGGACCGTGCGGCTTCACTCAACCACCCTTGCGTGCTCGATGTTCGAGCTGTGCGGCAGGTGGGGACTCGCCTCCGGGTGCAGGATGTGGCGCATGCGGGCGACGGCGATGGCGATCTCGCCGAATCCTGTGGCGATCAGCACGACCTTCCCCGGATAGGTGGCGATGTCGCCCGCCGCGAAGACGTGCCGGCGGCCCGTTTCCATGCTCTCCGGCCGCACCACGATGCGCGGTCCCTCCCAACTGAAACCCCAGTCCTTCATCGGCCCCAGATTCGGCACGAAGCCGAGCCCGCTCACGACATCGTCGAGCGCGATCTCCTCAAGGCGCTTCTCCGCCGTCCATTCGACGCGGATCGCCTCGACCCGCTCCGTCCCCAACACCGCGCGCAGCTCGGCTGGCGCCAGGAGCCGCACGTGCGGCAGCCCGAGGAGCTGGCGCAGGCTCGCCTCCTGGGCGCGGAAGCCGGTGCGCCGGTGGATCAGGACAACCTTGTCGGCGTAGTCCGAGATGGCGAGCGCCCAGTCGACCGCGGTGTCGCCCCCGCCGACCACGGCCACCCCCTTGCCCGCGAAGTCGGCGAAGGACGGCACGAAGTAGTGCACGCCTCTGCCCTCGAAGGCGTCCGCCCCTTCGGCAGGCATCCGTCTGGGCGCGAAGGCGCCGATGCCCGCCGTCACCAGGGCAAGGCGCGTCGGGTGGTCGCCGCCCGCTGTGATGACATGCAGCAGCCCATCCAGGTCCTCCTCGATCCTTTCGACCCGCTCGCCCAGGCACACGTCGGGCTCCTGCGCCATCGCCTGCTCGACGAGCGCCGCGGCGAGGTCCCTCGCCCGCACGGCCTTGAATCCGCCGACGTCGTACACCAGCTTTTCGGGATAGACCGCGGCGAGCTGCCCACCGAGCTCAGGCAAGCTCTCGAGGATCTTCACGCGCATCCCGTGCAGACCCGCGAGCGCCGCTCCGAACAGTCCGACCGGTCCGCCTCCGATGATCACCAGATCTACCGGTTCCACGTTGTGCCCCCCACCTTCACCGTTCCTTAGCCCCGGATGCCCCCGGCTTTGGCCGTGGGGTGGTTGACGCACCTTCCGGTTGGCTCTCAGGCGGAGGACGCCGGCGTGTCGACCGCCTGCGCTGTCGGCCTTTGCATGTGTCCCGGGTATACGGCGGTCAGCAGCACGATGCCGCCGATCAGCGGCAGGATGCCCGCGACCAGGAAGGCCGGCAGGAAGTCCGCGCCGTGGATCAGGAAGGCGCCCGTGATCACAGGCGATAGCGTGACGAAGAGGTTGGCGATCAGGAAGATCCAGCCGGTCGCGGAGCCCGCCCGGTCGGCGAGCGTGTCGACGGGGATCACCTGGAATATCGAGGCGGAGAGCTCGTTGCAGCCTTCGGCGATGAAGAGCAGCACAGCGACCGCCGCGATGCTCTGCGCGAAGAGGGTTGCCAGGATGGCGAGACCGAAGATGAACTGGCCCGCCGCCGCAAGGTAGCTGCGCGCCTTGCGCAGGTCCCGGGTACGGTGGTAGACCGCGTCGGTGATGAAGCCGGCCAGGAGGCCCATCAGCGCGCCGCCGATCCACGGTCCGACCGTCGCGGCGGCGGCCTGCTCCAGGTTCAGGTGCTTGGCCACGACGAAATACGCCGGCAGCCAGGCCACGAGAAAGATGAACGACCAGCCCGAGAGACCCCAGGCGAGGCCTGTGCCGGTGATGGTCGACGACCGGATGATCGTGCGCAGCGGGATGCGCTCGGCCTGCGTCGGCTTCGGCATGTAGGAAGCCTGCTGCGCGGGGACGAAGCGGCTCTCCTGGGGTCGGTTGTGCACGAAGGCGAGCCAGAGGACCAGCACCACGACGCCCAGGCCGCCCAGCAGGTAGAGCGGCGTCTGCCAGCCATGGGCGAACTCGAGCGGCAGGCCAATGCCAATCAGCACGAGCGTGCCCAACGGGAAGGTGAAGTTGAAGATCGCCGCCGCCCGGCCACGCTCAGGTGGAGGGGTCCACAGGCCAATCACCCGGTTGCCTACGGGTGTCGCCCCTCCGTTGCCCCCGATCCCGTAGATGACGCGGGCCAGGATCATCGAGCCCATCGAACCGGAGGCGCCCCAGAGGAAGTCGCCGACCGTCGCGAGAGCCAGCAGAACGCCGCCGACCAGCTTGGGGCCGTAGCGGTCCGCGAGATAGCCGCCGACCATCGCCATCGCGATCGCGATCCAGCTGCTCACCGAGGAAAGCGCCCCGACCTGGGCCGAGCTGAAGTGGAAGACCTTGAGGAGCACGGGGTTTACGATGCTTGTCGCGAGCAGGGACATGTTCTCGAAGAGGCCGAACAGGAAGATGATGGCGATGATGGCCCAGCGGTACCCCGGGTAGCTGGCGGTCGCCGGACCGCCCCTTGGCAGTCTCTCGTCCATCTCGTCCGCTCCTTTTCTAGGACACCCTCGCGCCCACCCCGGGCGTGAGCCGCGCCGCCCGCAGGTAGGTCGTACCGTCGAGCAGCAGGCGGGCGGTGCGCAGATAGCCGGCCCGCACGATCTCGATCTCCCGGCCCGCGACCCTGACCTCCACCTCCACCTCCATTCGCCCGCTGGGATGGCCGATGCGCAGGAGGGCGTCCTGCGCGGGGCGCGCCACCTCGTAGGCCACCGTACCCGGGATGCGGGCACCCACGGCGAGCGTGACGCTCGCCGCGCCGGGGAAGGCCTTGTGCAGCGTCAGCGGCTGACCGCCGTTGACCTGCGCCGCGATGTCCATCGCGTCCGCCGACACCTCGCCCGTGCCGACCACGAGCGGGTACTGGTGCGGCGCGGCCACCAGGATCGGGATCGGCGTGAGCCGGCCCTCGGGCACGCCGACGTGCCGCGCGACCGCGCGCTGCAGGAGATCCGTGCGCCGCAGGGCCTCCTCGTCCGGTGCCGAAGGCAGGCGCGCCGGGTCCAGGCCGAGTTCTTCGGCCCGCACCATGAAGCAGAGGTTCGCGATGTCGACGATCGACACCGTGACGGTGCCGAGCCCATCCACCTGCAGGCGGTCCTGCACGTTGCCGGTGGGCAGGAGGCGACCGGTGGTGCTGCCCGCCGTCAGGCGGTAGTCCATGCGGACCCTGGCGCCTGTGCCGGGCACGCCGTCGATCGCGAGGTCTCCCTCGACGGCCGCGTGCCCGGCCACGACCGGCACATCCGAGAGCAGGACGGTCCTTGTGTTGTGGTTGTAGATGCGCACCTGCGTCCAAGGTTCGACCGCTGCCACGAGCCCCTTCTCGATCGCGTACACGCCCACGGCCGCCGAGATGTTGCCGCACAGCATGTCGAAGTGCACCTGCGCGGTATGGGTCCCGACCTGCGCGAAGGTGTAGTCGATGTCGGCTCCAGGCACGGAAGGGGCGCCGACGATCGCCACCTTGCTCGTCAGAAGGTCTGCGCCGCCGAGACCGTCGATCTGCCTGGGATCGGGGCTGCCCATCAGCGCCAGGAGGAACTGTGCGCGCTCCGCCTCCCCGGCCGGCACCGCGGACTCCGGCAGGAACACGGCCTTGCTCGTACCGCCGCGCATGATGGTGCAGGGCACCGCGGTCATCTCCGTACCGTACGCGCTGCTCATGACAGCCCCTCCCTATCGCCTACAGCGTCAGGATGTTGACGGTGCAGGCCGTGCCCTCGACACCGCGCGCCTTGCCGCCGCGGCAGTGCGCCAGCCCGACCTTCAGCCCCTGCACCTGGCGGTCGCCCGCCTCGCCGCGCAGCTGCTTGACGATCTCGATGACCTGCGCGACGCCTGTGGCGCCCAAGGGGTGCCCCTTGCCGAGCAGGCCGCCGCTCGTGTTCACCGGCAAACGGCCGCCGAGACTGGCCTCGCCGCGCTCCACGGCCTTCGGGTACTCGCCGAACGGGAAGAGGTGCAGCCCTTCGATGCGCGTCGTCTCCGCGATCGAGAAGCAGTCGTGCACCTCGGCCATCTGGATGTCCTCGGGCCCCAGCCCCGCCTGCTCGTACGCCGCGAGCGCCGTCCGCCAGGTCAGGTCCTCCCTGGTCATGTCGACGAGCCCAACCTCCATCCGCCCGCTGCGCAAGGCGGACGCCACAAGCCGCACGGTCCGCGCCTGGCCGAGCTGCCGGCGCTTCTTCTCGCTCACGAGCACGACGGCGGCCGCCCCGTCGGAGACGGGCGCGCACTCGTCGCGGTGCAGGGGTTCGGCGATCAACGGGCCCGCAAGGACCTCGTCCACGCTGATCGGCTTCTTGAACTGGGCGAGCGGGTTGAGCGAGGCGTTGAACTTGTTCTTGGCGGCGATCGCGGCGAGCTGGCGCGGCGTCGTGCCGTACTGCTCGAAGTGCCTGCGGGCCCGCATCGCGTAGACCGACGGCATGGTCAGCCCGATCTGCGCCTCGATATCGCTCTCGTCGGGCTGCAGCGCACCGCGGAACTTGGTCGAGAGGTGCTCGACGCCAACCGCCAGCACCATGTCGTAGGCGCCCGCCCGCAGCGCGGTCGCGGCCTCGAAGATCGCGGTCGAGCCGCTCGAGCAGGCGTTCTCCACGTTGGTGATCGGCAGGCCCGAGAGACCGGCCGCGCCGAGTGCGCGCTGGCCCATCGCCATGCCCTGGTAGACGTGTCCGACCCATGCCGCCTCGATATCCATCGTGCCGACCCCGGCATCGTCCAGCGCGCCCAGGATCGCCTCCGCGGCGAGATCCGCCGCGGAGCGGTCCGGGTGCTTGCCGAACGCGGTCATGCCGACGCCGGCGATGTAGACGCCTTCCATCGCGCCGCCTCCTTACTTCTGGACGGGCCTGGCGTGGACGAGCGGCACGAGATTGCCTGCCTCGACGCGCGGGCCGTCTTCCATCGCGAGTTCGACCTTGTCCCCGATCTGCGGCTCCGCCGTGTCGGACAAGGGCATCAGTACCCGCACGTCCTGCGGGAAGTCGACATAGACGAGCACGTACGGCGGCTTGAACTCCGGCGTCGAGCGGTGCACGCGGCTCCAGGTGTAGACGGTGCCCTCGGGCCCGAGCAGGAGCTTATCCCCGCCCCGGTGGCCACAGCGCGCGCAGACGGCCTGCGGCGGGTAGAACGCGGCACCGCACTGCGGGCAGCTGCTGCCGACGAGGCACAGCCGCCCTCCCTCGTACTCGAAGACATCCGGGCCGTGGACCTCGGGTGCGCTCTTCATCTCCGACACTCTGTCCCCTTCCTTCTCTGTGGCTGCAGCCGCTAGTAGGCTCCTACGCTGCGACCGCCGCAGACGTAGATGACCTGCCCGTTGATGTAGCCGGAGTCGTCGTCGGCGAAGAAGGCGACGGCATCGGCCACCTCCTCCGGTCTGCCGACGCGCTGCACCGGTACGGTCTTCGCCATGCGCTCCTGGTGTTCGGGCTTTAGGGCCCTGTAGAGCGGCGTGTCGATGAGGCCCGGCGCGACTGCGTTCGTCGTGATCTGGTAGCGCCCGCTCTCCAGCGCGAGCGTGCGCGTCAGGCTGACGATGCCGCCCTTCGACGCGCTGTAGTTGACCTGGCCGGCGCCGCCGAGCCAGGCGCGCGACGCGATGTTGACGATGCGGCCGTACTGCTTCTCGATCATCACGCGCGTCGCGGCACGCGCGAGCAGGAAGGCGGACTTGAGGTTGACGCGGATGACGTCGTCGAACATCTCGTCGGTCATCTTCGTGAGATAGGCGTCCCTGGCGATGCCGGCGTTGTTCACGAGGATGTCGAGCGTGCCGAACGTCTTGACCGCGTGCTCGACCGCCGCGTCGGCCACCTCCGCCTGGGAGATGTCGCCGACGAACGCGGAAACCGTGAAGCCCTCCTGGCGCAGGGTCTGCTCGATCTCCTGCGCCCGCTCCGCGGCGACGTCGTTCAGCACGACCTTGGCCCCCGCCTGGCAGAGGCGCCTCGCGATCGCCGCCCCGATGCCCTGGCCGCTGCCGGTGACCAGTGCGACCCTCTGCTGCATGCCCTTCATGCCGACCGCCCCTTTCCTGTCACTGTCCGGTGAACTGCGGCTCGCGCTTCTCGACGAAGGCGCGCATGCCTTCCTCGCGATCGCGCGACTTGCGCAGGATCGCGTGGCTCTGCGCCTCGAACGCGAGCCCTGACGCGAGGTCGGTACTCTCCGCCACGTAAACGCACTGCTTGATCGCCGCGATGGAGAGCGGAGCCCGCTTCGCCATCGCCGCCGCCCACGCCAGGCTGGCCTCGTCGAGCTCGCCCTGCTCCACGACCTTCTCGACGAGTCCCCACTGCAGCGCCTGGTCGGCGCCGATGCGTTCCCCGGAGAACATCAGACTCATCGCCCTGCCTGGTCCGACCAGCCGCGGCAGGCGCTGCGTGCCGCCGGCGCCGGGCAGGCTGCCGACGTTCGCCTCAGGGAAGCCGAACTTCGCCGTGCGGTCTGCGATGCGCAGATCGCAGGCCAGGGCGAGCTCGAGGCCGCCGCCCAGCACGTAGCCGGCGAGCGCGGCGATCACGGGCTTCGACATGCTCTCGATGTAGGCAAAGAGCTCCCGGATGATCACGCCCAGGGGATCCCGCAGGGCGCCCGCCTCGTACTCGGCGACCCGACCCTTGATGTCCGCCCCGACCGAGAACGCCTTCGGCTGCCCTGCCAGCACCACCGCCCGCACGTCGCCGTCGAGGTCTAGCTCGCCCAGCATGCGCCTGAGGTCCGCGAGCATCTCCGGCGTGAGCGCGTTCAGGGCCGACTCGCGGTTGATCCTGATGCGCGCCACCTTGTCGTGCCGCTCCAGCTGCAGGAGTTCGTCCATCGCATTGGCCTCCTCAAGAGATTGCCTGCCTAAAGCGCAGGCGGATCAGGACCTGCCTTGCGCCTGCGCGGCCTCGTCCAGGTCCTGCGCCGCCCGCACGGCCCCGCGCTCGAGGAGGTCCCTGATCTCCTCCGGCGCGCAGCCGATCTCCACCAGGATCTGCCGGCTGTGCTCCCCGACGAGCGGCGCCGGCCCGGCCGGCTGCGCGGGCGACTCGGCCAACAGCGCGGGCACCGCGACGCCTGGCACCGCGCCGAGCACAGGGTGCGTCAGCTGCGGGAAGCGCCCAGGGTTCATCACGTGCGGCAGGGCCGCGAGAGCGTCGAAGTCCAGCACCTGCGCGCAGAGGATGTCCTCCCGCTCGAGGATCTCGACCCACTCGCCCGTGCTGCGCACGCGAAAGTACCCACTCAATGCCTCGTACAGCGCGGGGCGGTTCTCCACCCTGCTGGCGACGTCCTTGAAGCGGGGATCCGTCGCCAGGTCCGCTGCGCCCAGCAGGCGCGTGAGGCGAGCCCAGCGGTCAGGCCAGTAGGCGGCCACCATCAGGAAGCCGTCCTGCGTGGGGTAGACCTCGTTCGGCGCCGAGTAGGGGGCGGCGCTCCCCATGCGCCCTGGCGACTTGCCGCTCGCGAGGTACATCGACCAGGGCACGGTCTGGAAAAAAAGGAGGCTCTGCAGGAGCGAGACGTCCACGCGTTGCCCGCGGCCGGTCTGTGTCCTGTGCAACAGCGCCAGCAGGATGCCCTGCACCGCGTTCATCGCGGCCACCATGTCCGCGGCCGGCACCCCGACCTTCACCGGCTGGCCGGCAGGCTCGCCGGTAATGCTCATCAGCCCGCTCATCGCCTGCACGATGCCGTCGACCCCTGGCTTGTCGCGCCAGGGCCCGTCCTGCCCGAAGGCGGTGATGGCGCAGTAGACGAGCTCCGGGTGCTCGCGCGAGAGTTCCTCGTAGCCGAGGCCGAGCCTGGCCATGACCCCTGGCCTGAAGCTCTCCAGGACGACATCGGCGCCCCGCGCCAGGCGGCGCACGATCTCGGGGCCCTCCGGCGACTTGAGGTTGACCGCGATCGAGCGCTTGTTGCGGTTCATGCCGAGGTATGCGGCGGCGTCCTCGCCGAGGAAGGGTGGGCCAAGCCTGCGGCCCCACTCCCCCTCCGGCGGGTCCACCTTGGTCACCTTGGCACCGTAGTCGCCCAGGATCATCGCGGCCGTCGGGCCGGCCGCGCCCTGCGAGAGGTCGAGGACGGTGATCCCCTCAAGGACCGACGGACTCGGCATGCAGCGTCCCTCCCTGCGCCATGGCCATCAGCTCCCAGCCCCTGGCCACCGCGATCCGGTTCACGCCGCTGAACCCCTTGGGCGCCCGGCGCTGCGCCGCCTCCTGCAGAACCGCGCAGGGGATCCGCTCCAGCACGACGCCGACCGCGCCGAGCGCGAGCATGTTGGCGACGATCTTCTCCCTCAGCTCCAGGCGCGCCGTCCGCTCAAAGGGCAGCACCCAGGCGCTCTGGGGGGCGGCGACCCGCACGCGGTCCCTGTCCACGATCGCGACGGCCTGCGCCTCCAGCTTGGGGCTGAAGCGGTCCCACGCCTTCTGGCTGAGCGCCAGCAGGACCTGCGGCGCAGCGAACCAGGGGTTGGCGACCGGCTGGTCCGAGAGGGTGACGTCGGCGCGGCTGGCGCCGCCACGCGCCTCGGGTCCGTAGGACTGCATGATCGTGGCGTAGAGCCCGGCCTGCAGCGCGGCGTCGGCGAGCACCATCGCCGCCAGCCCCAAACCCTGTCCACCCGAGCCGGCGAGACGGATCTCCTTGCGCCACATGGCTAGGTCTCCTTCCTCTTGTAGCCCGGTAGCCCGAGGGACTCCTCGAACGCCGGACGGCTGTCCTCGGACAGCACCCCGATCGGCTGCGTCTCCCGCACCTGCCAGCCCTCCCCGGGTCGCAGCGAAGGCCACTCGGAGAGGTCCCGCGAGACCTCCTCGTCGGAGCGGGATTGCGTGAACAGGAGGTCCGAGCCGCCGCCGAGGGAGTTCTTGCGCCCGAAGTACTCGGTGCAGTCGGTCATCACCTCGACGAACGAGAAGCCGCGGTGGTCGAGCGCCCTCTCGAGCACCTCCTCGAGCGCGTCCGGGCGGAAGGCCTGGCCGCGCCCGACGAAGGAGGCGCCGGCCGCAGTGGCCAAGGCGGCGGCGTCGAAGTGCGGTTCGGTGTTGCCGGCTGGGCTCGTCGTGGTGAAGGCCTCTCGCACGGTGGTCGGGGCGAGCTGGCCGCCCGTCATTCCGTACGTCTCGTTGTTGAAGAGAATGCAGGTGAGATCGATGTTGCGGCGCGCCGCGTGGATCAGGTGGTTGCCGCCGATGCCGAGGCCGTCCCCGTCGCCCGTGACCACGATCACCTTGAGCTCCGGGCGGGCCAGCTTGAGGCCGGACGCGAACGTCAGCGCGCGCCCGTGCGTGGTGTGCAGGGTATTGGCGTCGATGTAGCCGACAATGCGGCTCGAGCAGCCGATGCCCGCCACGAGCGCAACGTTGTTCAGGTTGTCGTAGCGCCTCGCGAGGACGCGCAGCATGGTGTTCATCACGATGCCGTGCCCGCAGCCCGGGCAAAGGATGTGCGGCATCATCTCCCGCCGCAGGAGTGCCTTCGCGGTCGTCGTCATGAGGACTTCACGCTCCTCGGCTGGAGATCGGCGGCCGCCGCCAAGAGCTCGTCGGTCGTCACCGGCTCGCCGCCGCTCTTGCCGTGGCTCACGATGCGGATCGACCTGGGCAGGGCCCTGGCCACCACGTCGACCCACTGGCCACGGTTCAGCTCGGCCACCACAACCGTCTCCGCCCCGGCGAGATCCTCACGCAGCTGCGCGTCCGCCACGGGCCAGAGCACGCGCGGCCGGTAGAGCCCTGCCGCGACGCCCTCCTCGCGCAGGCGGTCCACCGCCTCGCGCGCGACGCGCGAGACGGCGCCGTACGCGACGAAGACGAAGCTCGCGTCTCCCAGGCGGTACTTCTCCGGCGGCAGCCAGAACGGCACCGGCGCCAGCTTGCGCTCGAGCCGCTCGAGGGTCTGCCGCACCAGCTCGGCGTTCGTCGAGGGGTAGCCCCGCTCGTCGTGGAAGAGGCCCGTCACATGGAAGCGGTAGCCGTCGCCGAAGCGGGGCATCTGCGCGACCCCCTCCTCGTTCGGGGCGTAGGCGCGATGGCCGGAGCCCGGCGGGCCCACGGGATCGGGGCGCCGCCAGATGTCCTCGGGCCTGGGTGGCACGAGCTCGACGCCCTCGCGCATGTGGCCGATGACCTCGTCGAACATCACGACGACGGGGGCGCGCAAGCGGTCCGCGATGTTGAAGGCCTGCACGGTGAGGTCGTAGACCTCCGCGACGGAGGCCGGGGCGAGCGCCAGGGCCGCCCTGTCGCCGTGCGAGCCCCAGCGCGCCTGCATCACGTCGCCCTGCGAGGGTGCCGTCGGCACGCCCGTGCTGGGGCCGACACGCATCACGTCGATCACGACGCAGGGGATCTCCGCGAGGCTCGCGTAGCCGAGGTGCTCCTGCATCAGGGTGAAGCCCGGGCCGGACGTCGCTGTCATCGCGCGCAGGCCACCGAGCGAGGCACCGATCACCGAGCCGAGCGAGGCCATCTCGTCCTCCATCTGGACGAAGACGCCGCCGGCGCGCGGCAAGCGCGACGACAGGATCTCGGCGATCTCGGACGACGGCGAGATCGGGTAGCCGCCGAAGAACTTGAGACCCGCCGCCAGGGCCCCGCGCGCGCACGCCTCGTTCCCTTGGATCAGTTCCATGTCACGCACCTCCCGCCAGGTGCAGGAGGTCGCTCTCCTGCTCACGTACGACGTCGATGGCGAAGTCGGGGCACAGCTTCTCGCAAATCCGGCAGCCGGTGCAGCGCTCGGGCGCCGTCGGCCGCGCGATCTCCAGCGCGTCGAGCTGCCAGATCCGCTCCGGGCAGACGTCGACGCAGATGCTGCAGCCCTTGCACCACGCCTCCTCGAGCTGCAGCCTGAAGCGCGCCTGCTGCGTCGGGGAGCTGTGCAGGGGCTTCGGCGGTGCGGTGTCCTGCCAGGCGCGGCCGAGCTCGAAGGCCCGCAGGTTGGCCTCGAGCGCCTTCTTGGGCACCCAGCGCCCGAGCGCGTCGCGCCAGGCCGCGACGGGAAAGCCGAGCTCGGTCGAGAGCGCGCCGAGCAGCACGACGCCGGCCGTCTTGACGTTGCCTGCCTCTTTCGCCAGCGACTCCGCGTCGACCGCGCGCACTCTGGGATGCTCGAACGCGGCGAGCGGGTAGTTCACGCCGCCCGCGACGCGGTCCCGCTGCGCGGCCGGCGGCAGGATGCGCTCAGAGCTTGCGAAGACGAGTCCGTCCGGTGCGAGCAGGGGCAGCCAGCGCAGGGCCTCCGCCCACTCGAAGCCGAGCACGTACTGCAGGCTGCCCTGCTCGATCACCACGTTGTGGACCTCCGGGCCGAAGCGCACCTGCGCCGAGACGGAGCCGCCGCGCTGCGACATGCCGTGGACCTCGGCCTTCTTGACGTCCAGGCCGTGGCTGAGGCAGAGGTCTGCGATGATGTTGCCGGCCAGCACCACTCCCTGGCCGCCGACGCCGGCGATGACGACGTTCCCCTGCTGCGGCACCTTGGCTTGCATGGCCATCCTCCTTCCCACTGCCCTATCCCCGCGACGCCGGAGCGATGGCGAGGTGCGGGCAGATCTGGGCGCAGACCGTGCAGCCCGTGCACTGGTCGGGGTCGATGCGGACCCTGTGGCGGTTCTCGTAGGGCTCCGCCTCAAGGTCCCAGCCGAGGGCCGGGCAGCCCGTGTTCATGCACAGCTGGCAGCCGACGCAGCGCCCCGGGTCGATCTCGTAGCGCCGCCCGACGAGCTTGTCGGGCGCCTGCACGCAGGGCCGGCTCGTGATCACGACCGACACGCCGCGGCTGCGGGTGGCCGCGAGCAGGGTGCGGTGCACCGCGCCCACGTCGTAGGGGTCCACCGCCACGACCGGGTCCGCGCCGAGCGCCCGGCAGACCCCCGCCAGGTCGATGCGCGCGGTCTCCGTGCCGCGGACGTTCGCGCCGAACTCCACCGTCGGCTGGCCCCCGGTCATGGCGGCGACGCCGTTGTCGAGGATCACGACGGTGAGGTCGGCCTGGTTCCAGACCGCGTCCGCCAGGGCGGGAACGCCGCCGTGCAGGAAGGTCGAGTCGCCGATCGCGGCGACGATCGGGTGCTGCTTGAGGCCTGCCTTCCACATGCCGACCGCCATGCCGATGCTCGATCCCATCGAGACGCAGGTGTCCATCGCGCGCAGCGGCTCCGAGGCGCCGAGCGTGTAGCAGCCGATGTCGCCGCTGACGTAGGCCTCGAGCTCCCGCAGGACCATGAACGGCGTCACGTGCGGGCAACCCGGGCAGAGCACGGGCGGGCGCGCGACGGCCGCCGGCCAGTCCTGCGCGGCAGGAGCCTGCTGCGGCGCGAGGACGCCTGCGGCGATGAAGCCCTTGCGCACCAGCTCAGGGGTAAGCTCGCCGGCCTGCGGGAAGAAGGTCTTGCCCTCGACCGCCAGGCCGAGCGCCTTGACGGCGTCCTCGAGATAGGGGTCCGTCTCCTCCACGACGAACAGCCGGTCCACTTTGCCGGCGAAGGCGCGGATCCGCTCCTTGGGCAGGGGATGCGTGATGCCGAGCTTGAGCACGCTCGCATCGGGCAGCACCTCGCGCACGTGCTGGTAGGAGATGCTCGAGGTGATGACGCCGACTGCGGTGTCGCGCATCTCCTCGCGCGTGAAGGGGTGCTGCTCGCACCAGGCGGCGAGACGCCCAAGCCGCTCGAGCAGCCGCTCCCGGCCCATGCGGGCGTAGACCGGCAGCATGACGTACTTCGCGGGGTTGCGCTCGAAGCTGCGCTCACCCGGCGCCTCGGCGGCCGAGGGCAGAACGCGCGAGCGCGAATGCGAGACGCGCGTCGTCGTGCGCACGAGGCACGGCGTGTCGAACTGCTCGCTGACGCGGTATGCCTCGCGCATGAAGTCGTAGATCTCCTGGCTGTCGGACGGCTCGAACATCGGCACACCGGCAAACTTGCCGAGGTAGCGGCTGTCCTGCTCGTTCTGCGAGCTGTGCATGCCGGGGTCGTCCGCGCAGAGCAGGACGAGCCCGCCGTTGACGCCGACGAGCGGCGATGTCATCCAGGCGTCCATCGCCACGTTGAGGCCGACGTGCTTCATCGTCACCAGCACCCGCGCACCCGCCAGGGAGGCGCCGATGCCTTCGTCCAGGGCCACCTTCTCGTTGGTGGCCCACTGCACCTGAACCGACTCGGGCGCGATGCGGGCCATGTGCTCGATGATCTCCGTGGACGGGGTTCCGGGATAGCCTGTGGCCACCCGCACCCCTGCATGAAGCGCTCCCAACGCCACCGCCTCGTTGCCGAGCAGGAGCTGCTGGGTCGAGACCTCTGTCGCCACGTTCTTCCCTCCCCGGTCCGCTCCGCCTAGACCGACGCGCTGTGCTGCAGCTGGCCGATCGTCGCCAGAATCTCCGCGTCCGTGAGGACGTGGTCGGTCGCCTTGGCCAGGCCCAGCACGGCCGCGAGCCGCTCCGGCGTGGCCTCGACGCCATGGTCCTTGAGCCAGAACTCGGCGTTCGAGCGACCGCTCATCGGGCCGATCTTGATCGCCTGCCGCCGGCCGACGAGCGCCGCCGGCACGGAGCTGTAGACCCGGTCCGCCAGCCACTGGTCGCCCTTCTGGTACGCCTTCGCGACGGCCGCCGCGTGTACGCCGGTGCTCGTGGCGAACGCGTCCTCGCCCATCACGGGGTAGTTGCGCGGCAGCTCGGAGCGCGTCATCTCGACGGCCAGGCGACAGTATTCGGCGAGCGTGCTGAGGTCCTGGTCGAGCCAGCCCAGCATCACGAGGTTGACGAGCACCGTGTCCATGGCCGCGTTGCCGACCCGCTCGCCGATGCCCGCCGCGCAGGCGTGCACGCGCGTGGCGCCCGCCGCCAGGGCGGCCAGGCTGTTGATCACGTCGAGGCCGCGGTCGCGGTGGCCGTGCCAGTCGATCTCCGGAGTGACGCCGCGGCGCTCCAGGCTCGCCTTGACGAACTGCACGAGCCGCTGCGTGCCGGACGGCGTCGCGTGGCCCACCGTGTCGGCGACGCAGAAGCGCTTCGCCCCCGCGTCCGCCGCCGCGCCATACATCGCCTCGATATCGGCCGGGCGGGCGCGGGTGGTGTCCTCCGTCACGAACATCACTTCGAGACCCTCGCGTGTCGCGAGGCCGACGGCCTCGTCGATGGTGTGCAGGAGCCGCTCCAGCGTCCAGCCCTCGACCCACTGCCGGATCGGGCTGGAACCGATGAACAGGGCCGCCTGGATTGGCACGCCGGTTTCCTGCTGCGCGCGCACCATCGGCATGATGTCCGCCTGGTGCGTGCGCCCGGCGCAGTTGGGGCTGACCGGCAAGTGCTCGTCGCGGATCAGGCGGGCGAGGCGCACCACGTCGCCGTAGGCCTGCTCGCTCGCGCCGGGGTAGCCGATGTTGGCCGAACCGATGCCCAGGGCAGGCAAGAGGCGCACGAACGCCTCCTTCTCGGCGATCGTCGGCTGGCGCACGGACGGGCTCTGCAACCCGTCGCGCAGCGTCTCGTCGTTCAGCTCGACGCGGCTCGGCCGCGTGAGGTCGGCGGTGAGCGGCTGGACCTCGTTCCAGTCGTGCAGCAGCGGCGATTCCATGGCCTAACCTCCTCGCATCCCGTCAGCGGGCGTAGGTGAGCTTGCGGCGGTCGACCACACGGACTGCCTTGCCCTCGCTGCGGGGAATGCTGAGCGGATCCATGACGGCAACCATGACGCTCACGCCGAGCACCTCGTTGAGCCTGCGCTGCACCGCCGCCGCCAGCACCCCGCGCTCGGCCTCGGTCTCGCGCGGCTCCACGTGGACCTCGAGCACGTCGAGCGCCTGGTGGCGGTCGAGCACGAGCTGGTAGACGGGCGCCAGGGCATCCATGTCGAGCAGCGCGGACTCCACGTCGCGCGGGAAGAGGTTCACGCCGCGCAGCGTGAACATGTCGTCGACGCGCCCGAGGATGTGGTCCATGCGCCGCGTCGTCCGGCCGCACTCGCAGCTGCCAGGGATGACGCGCGTGATGTCGCCTGTGCGGTAGCGCACGACGGGCGAGGCCTCGCGCCGCAAGGCGGTCAGCACGAGCTCGCCGAGCGTGCCGTCCGGGACCGGCTTGCCAGTCTGCGGATCGATGACTTCGAAGTAGAAGAGGTCTTCCGAGACGTGCAGGCCCTTGTGCCCCTCGGCGCATTCGCTCGCGACGCCCGGACCGATGATCTCCGCCAGGCCGTAGACGTCGAGCGCCGTGATGCCCATCTCGCTCTCGATCTCGTCGCACATCTGCTGCGACCAGGCCTCGGCGCCGAAGACGCCGACGCGCAGGCTCATCTCGTCCTTGGCCACGCCCATCTGCCGCATGACCTCTGCGATGTGCTGGCCGTAGGACGGTGTGCAGGTGAGGACCGTCGCCTTGAGGTCGCGCAGCATCGTCACCTGGCGCTGCGTCTGGCCGCCGGAGATGGGCAGGACCGTCACACCAGTCTCGAGTGCCGCGTAGTGGAAGCCGAGGCCGCCGGTGAAGAGGCCGTAGCCGTAGGCGTTGTGCACGATGTCGCCACGGTGCACGCCGGCCCGCTGCAGGACGCGCTTCATGGCCGTGCGCCAAAGCTGCAGGTCACTGGCGGTGTAGCCCGTGACTACGGCGGAGCCCGTCGTGCCGGAGGAGGCATGCAACTCCATGACATCCGTGAGCGGCACGCCGATCGCGCTGGGGTAGGGCTGTGCGCGCAGGTCCGCCTTGTTCGTCGTCGGCACCAGCGCGATGTCCTCCGGCGTCCGGATGGCGTCCGGGTCGACATCCCTCAGCCGTTCCGCGTAGAACGGCATGGTGCGCTTCACCCGCCGCACGGTCTCGCGGAACAGCTCGATCTCCTTGGCGGCCAGTTCGCTCTGCGGAACCCTCTCGTCGTCCCAGTCCATGCCCGACACCCCTCTCTCCGTCACTCGGCCGTCGACCCTTGGTCCGCGGCGATCGCGCGCAGCATCGGCACGATGCCTCCGCGCGCGAGGACCGCAAGCATCTCCGGCGGAATCCTTTCGGCCTGAAGGGCCGTCCCGTCGGAGCGAACCACCTCCCCCGCGACCACATCGACCGCGACTATCTCCCCGTCCTGGACAAGCCCGCCGACGCCCTGGCAGGTCAGAACGGGCAGTCCGATGGCGATGGCGTTGCGCGCGAAGATGCGCGCGAACGACTCCGCCACCACGACCGCCACGCCGAGGTCCTTGAGGTGCTGCGGTGCGGATTCGCGACTCGACCCGACGCCGAAGTTGCGCCCGCCGACGACGATATCCCCGTGCCGCACCCCAGACGCGAAGTCCGGACGGACCGCCTCGAGCACGTGGCGCAGGCGCTCGGCCATGGGCGCGTGCACGTACGGGCCCGGCGAGAGGACGTCCGTCGAGATGTTGTCGCCGAGCAGCCAGGCCCTGCCGCGCAGCACCGGGAACAGATCGCTCATGACGGCACCCCCTCGGCCGCAAGCCCTGCGAGCAAGGATCTGGGGTCCGCGATCTCGCCCGCGATCGCCGTCGCGGCAGCCGTGAGGGGCGACGCGAGGTAGATCTCGGCGTCCGGGCTGCCCATGCGCCCCTGGAAGTTGCGGTTGTGCGTGCCGAGACAGCGCTCTCCCGGCGCCAGGAGTCCGAGGTGGCCACCGAAGCAGGGGCCGCAGCTGGCCCCCTCCACGATCGCGCCTGCCGCGACCAGGGCGTCCAGGATCCCTTCCTGCATCGCCTGCCGGTAGATCTCGCGCGAGGCCGGCGTGACGACGAGGCGCACTCCTGGTGCGATCTGCCTGCCCTGCAGCAGCGAGGCCGCGTCCCGCAGATCCTGCAGGCGCCCGTTGGTGCACGAGCCGATGAACACCTGGTCGATCCGCGTGCCGACCATCTCCTGGACCGGTCGCACGTTCTCGACGTGGTGCGGGCACGCAACCATCGGTTGCAGGCTGGAAAGGTCGACGCTGTAGCTGGCCGCGTAGGCCGCACCCTGCGGCAGGTCCTCGCCCGGCGGGAAGACGGCGAACTTCGAGCCCATCTCGACCCCCATGTTGCAGACCGTGAGCCTGTCGGCGAGGGTAAGGGACGAGGTGCCGGGACCGCGGAACTCGAGCGAGCGCGCCTGCGCGATGTCGGAACCGACGATGCGCATCAGGGCGAGGATCAGATCCTTGCCGGAGGTGGCGGGTGCAAGCCGCCCGCTCAGGCGGATCAGCACGCTCTCCGGCACCTTGAACCAGAGCGTGCCGGTCGCGAGCGCGTACGCCATCTCGGTCGAGCCGATGCCAGTGCTCAGCGCGCCTACGCCGCCGTAGGTGGTGGTGTGGGAGTCGGTGGCGACGACGAGGTCGCCCTCGCGCACGCGCTTTTCCTCCACCATCACCTGGTGCGAGACGCCGCGCCCCATCTCGTGGAAGTTCGCGATACCGTACCGCCGCGCGAGCTCGCGCGCCGTCCTCTGGTGGGCGGCTGCGGCCACCGAGGGCGGCGGCACCATGTGGTCGAAGACGACCGTCACCCGCGACGGGTCGTGCAGTTCCCTGATGCCCACCTCTGCCAACAGGCCGAGCACGTCCGCCGCGAAGATGTCGTGCATCATGAAGCCGTCCGGCCGCGCGACAACGTACTCGCCGGCCACTGCCTTCTCAAGTCCGGACTTCTTGGCCAGAATCTCCTCTGCCCAGGTCACAGCACTGGCTCCCTTCGCTCCATCTCCATGTCGCCGAGCGCCCGCACGACGAGACCGCGCACTGCGATCTGCCGCCCCGCGACGTTCAGCTGGCCGTTGTCGTAGGGGTGGACGGCCCGGCGGGCCAGGTCGCCCGCCGCGAGGATGCGCTCCTCGGACCACGCGCTGCCGTCGAGCAGGCTCTCCGCGGCCTGCACCCGGATCGGCGCGGGACCGACGGCACTCACGACGACGACCGGCTCGCGCCAGGCGCCGTCGCGCCAGACGGCCGACACGGCCGCATTGGCCTCCGGAAAGTCGATGCTGGCCCTCGTCCGCCACTTGCGGAAGGCGGCCCGCGGCGGCGCGGCAGGTAGCCGCAGTGCGGCCAGGAACTCGCCCGGGGCAATGTGCAGATGATGCGTGCCATCGCCGGTGTAGATCTCCTCGATCGGCAGGCGGCGGGGCCTGCGGCCCCAGATCTCGGCCTCCGCCCGCAGCGCCACGAGCGCGGGCACCGTGTCTCCGGAGAGGATCGCGACGCAGGTCTCCTTGGCGGGCGCGGCGTGGCAGACCTCGCCGCCGCTCTGCCAGCAGGGCGCGAGCGCCTCCCGCCAGAGCGGCGGCTGGTTGCGGAAGCGGCAGCGCGTACCGAGGCAGACGTTGCCGCCGAGCGTCCCCTGCGCCCGGAGCTCCGGCGACCCGACCGCCTGGGCGGCATCCGCCAAGGCCGGATAACCTACGCGGATGAGGGGGTGGCGCACGATGTCCGCGAGGGTCGCCATCGCGCCGATGCGCAGGCGGCCATCCTCCTCCGTCTCGATGCGCCGCAGCGCGTCGAGGCCGGCCAGGCTGACGAGCGTATCGCACGTGGGGATCTCCCAGGCGAGCCCCGGGATCAGGTCGCTGCCACCGGCCAGGACTGCCGCCCCCTCGGCGGCGAGCGCCGCCACGGTCTCCTCCGGCCGGGACGGCGTAGTGAGGCTGAGCGGACGCAAGGGCATCATCGGGCGTTCCCCCTTCGCCGCTTGGCGTCGAGCGCGCGGAGGATCCGGTCCGGCGTGACGGGCGTCTCGTGCAGCTCGATGCCGACGGCGTCCTGCACGGCGTTGAGCACGGCGGGGATCACCGGGTTCAAAGGGCCCTGACCGACCTCTTTGGCGCCCAAAGGCCCGTTCGGGTCGGGCTGGCCGACCACGGCGATCTCGATCTCCGGCACGTCGAGCATGGTCGGGATGCGGTAGCCGAGCAGGTGCGGACCGCGGTGCCGACCGTCGGGGTTGAAGGCCTGCGCCTCCATCAGCACCTCGCCCAGGCCCATCACGACGCCGCCGCGGATCTGCCCTTCGACCGACTGGGGGTTGAGCGGCGTGCCGGGGTCGTGGGCCACATAGAGGCGCTGCACCTGAAGGCGCCCGTCGAGTTCGTCGACCTCCACCTCCGCGATGCAGGCCGAAAAGGAGTAGGCCGGCGATGGCCCGACGCCGGATCCCTTGTGGCGCCCTCGCGGTGGCGCTGGCGTGTAGCCGCCGGCCGTCACGAGGGGCCCGAAGTCCGCTTCCGCCCAGCGCGCGACCTCGGTCCAGGCCGCCCGCTCGTCCCTGCCCAGGACGGCGAAATCCTCACCATCCCGCGCGATCTCCTGCGCCGGTACCTGCCAGTGCCTGGCCGCGGCCTGTCGCAACAGGTCGAGCATGCGCTCCGCGGCCGTGAGCAGGGCGTTGCCCGCCATCAAGGTGACACGGCTCGAGTACGAGCCGAGATCGACAGGCGTCGTGCCCGTATCGGCGCTCGTCACCCGCACGCGGCCGAGGGCGACCCCGAGCGAGCGCGCCGCCAGGATGGCGAGCACCGTGTTGGCGCCCTGGCCGATGTCGGTGATGCCGCACGCCACCTGCACGCCGCCGTCGCGGCCTATGGCGATGCGCGCGCCGCTGTGCGGCAGGGGGTTCCAATAGATCGGCAGCCCCGCACCGCTCAGGTAGCTCGAGCAGGCGAAGCCCAGTCCGCGGCCCTTGCCGAGGCGGCCGCGGCGCTCCTTCCAGCCGCTCATCCGCTCGACCGCGTCAAGGCACTCGGCGAGGCCGGACGTCGTGATGTCGAGCTGGTTCACAGTCACGGAGAACGGCGGCTGCAGGATCTCGCGCCGCAGCTCGATCGGGTCGAGGCCGAGGTCGCGCGCCACGCGGTCCATGTGCACCTCGAGCAGGGCCCGCGGCTGCGTCGTGCCGTGGCCCCGCTTGGGGCCGCAGGGCGGCTTCGTCGTGAACCAGCGCTCGCCGTGGAACCTGTACGCGCCGATCTGGTAGGTCGTCGGCTGCAGGGCCCCGGTGTAGTAGGTGCTGGCAATGCCGTAGGAGCTGTATGCCCCGCCGTCCAGCCGGCTCTCGAACGACATCGCCTGGAGCCGGTGCTGCCGATCGAAGCCGGTCGCCACCTTCATCTCGACGGGATGGCGGCCACGGTGCGTGTAGAAGACGTCCTCCCGGCTCAAGGTGATGCGCACGGGACGCCCGCAGCTGCGCGAGAGCAGCGCGGCGGCGACCTCGTGCGGGAACAGCTCGCTCTTGCCGCCGAAGCCGCCGCCAAGCGTCGGCACCATGACCCTGATCTGGTGCTCCGGCAGGCCGAGCGCCCGCGCCAGGGAGCGCTGGACGTAGTGCGGCACCTGTGTCGAGCTCTCAAGCACGAGTTGGCCGTCCGGCTGCCAGAACGCGGTGACCGCGTGCGGTTCGAGCGCCAAATGGTTGTTTCCCTGAAAGAAGAACTCGTCCGTGCGCGTGAACTGCGCCTCGCGCAGGCCCGCGGCGACGTCCCCGAACTCGAGGTCGACCGCCTTGTGCAGATTGCCGTCGCCGGCGTCCTCGCGGACCTGCGGCGCCGCCTTCTGCTGCGAGCCCGTCTTCAGCACCGGCGCCAGGGGCTCGTACGCCACGCGCACGGCCCGCGCCGCCGCACGGGCCGTGCGGAGCGTCTCGGCGGCAATCGCCAGCAGCGGCTCGCCGAAGTACGTGACCTTGCCCGTCGCCAGCGCGTGCTCGTCCTGGTTCGACGGCATGATGCCATAGGGCGCCGTGCTGCCGGGGCCCGCCAGCACGGCGAGCACGCCTGGCATCGAACGGGCGGCCTCCAGATCGACGGAAACGATCCTCGCGTGGGCGTGGGGGCTGCGCACAAGGTAGCCGTACGCCATGTTCGGCCAGGCGACGTCGTCCGCGTAGAGCGCCTGTCCGGTCACCTTGGCCCAGCCCTCGATACGGTTCGGGACCGCCACCGCGCTGGGCGAGGAGGGCGCCTCAAGCTTCATCGGGCGTCGCCTCCCCCATGCGGCCCGCCGCGAGCTCGACCGCATGGATGATCTGTTCGTAGCCGGTGCAGCGGCACAGATGACCGGAGAGCGCTTCCCGGATCTCCTCGCGCCCCGGCGCCGGCGTGTCGCGCAGCAGAGCCGCGCCCGCCATGAGCATGCCTGGCGTGCAGAAGCCGCATTGCACCGCGCCCGCCTCCACGGCAGCGGTCTGCAGCGGATGGAACGCCGCGGCTCCCTCTCCCGGGCGCTCCCTGCCCCACCAGCCGGCCAGCCCCTCGATCGTGACGACGTCGCGCCCCTCGACCGTCTTCGCCAGGGTGACGCACGACAGCCGCGGCACCCCGTCGAGCCAAACGGTGCAGGTGCCGCAGCTGCCAACGGCACAGCCGTCCTTGGTGCCGTGCAGGTGGAGCTGCTCGCGCAGCACCTCGAGCAGAGTCGCCTCGTCGCTCACCACAAGGTGGTGTTCACGTCCATTGACCCGTAGCCGCATGACCGATTCCGCCATGGCGCAAACCTCCGCACCTTCAGGCTAGCTATGACATGTGACAGCAACTTGATCTGTTCAACTGATTCTTGTCACATACCGGCCAATCGGCCAGAATCACTTGCGTCATCTGGATTGGTCCGTTTGCTTCACGACTGTTGGCCGAGTCATGGCGCCGCGCCGTGCCGTCCACGGGCCGCAGGTGGGTCGCCAAGCGCCCGGGGTGGCACAATCTGCCCACCTCGACGATGCAAATGCATCATGGCGCCGACCACGTGGCCCTTGTTACATTGGCTTCGAACGGACATTCGATTGAACCCGGGGAGTGATGCATCGCATGGCTGCGCTGACCACCCTGCTCGACGAGCACCAGACCCTGCGCCCGTTCCTCGGGCGTCTGCGCACCGCCGCGGAGACCGGCACCGACGACGAGATCGGCCAGGCGGTCGCCGCCGCCGAGCGGGCGCTCTGCCAGGACCTTGACAGGCACATCGACCTCGAGGACCACGAGTTCTTTCCAGAGATCGCCGATCTCTTGCACGCTTCGATCGTGGAGCCGTTCGTCGAGGACCACCGCGCGATCGAGCAGGCGCGCGACGCCCTCTACCTGCAGACGGCCCAAGGCGACGATCTGCGCCGCAAGTGCATCACGCTGTGCAGCCTGCTCGAAAGCCATCTCCTGCGCGAGGAGGAGATGCTCTTCCCGATGTACCGCAGCGCGCAGGCCTAGGCGCACGGAGTGCCGTCATCCGTCGGCGGGCGAGGCCCCTTCTGCTCGGCGCGAAGCCCCCACCTGGACGGCATGATCCGGCAGAGCCGCCGGAGCGACATGTTGCGAGGGCAGCCTGCGTCCTGGCAGGGCCGGGTTTGCGGAGCCGCTGCGGAAACCCGCGTGCCAAGGGTACGTGCCGGCCTGTTGCGTGCGGGTACCACGGGTACGGGCCGCAACGCCGTGAGCCATCCCGTCGCCGTAGGCTCCGCGGCAGCATCGCTTCCGCGAGGAACGCGCGGTCGCCATTCAGTTCTGGTTTGTGGGCCGGTTGGCGCCTCCCTGGACCTTTGGGCTGGTCCGACCGGGGTACCCCGTCGACACGTGCGACCTGCCGCTCCCGGCCCTGCGCTGACGGCACCGCGGCTCGCTGCCATCCGCCCGCAAACCCCTGCAGCAGCTCCATCCGGCCCTGCGCCGCGATCTCTCAGGTCGCCGGGCAGACCGCAACCTCAGCGCAGGCCGTTCAGGCCTCCACACCGCACCGTCAGGCGTCGCTGCGGCCCGTGCAAAAACACCACTTGTGAGACATGCGAGACATGTGCTAACTTTCTTGTCACAGGACTCAATGTACCACATCGTGCCGAATGATCGGCCACCTTGCTTTTGCGCTCGCAAGTCCCGAGTCGAACTGGTCGATGCGTGTCCCCCCTTCACCATTGAGGCTCTCTCGCAGAGACAGGAAGGCGGTGTACGCGGTGTATCCACGCCAGAGTCCCGACGAGGGCGAACTTGTCCCCCTGGACACGCTGGCCAGGATATTCGAGCATACGGCGGTCGGGGTGATGGGATTCGACCCCTCGGGCAGGGTACTGCTCTGGAACAAGACCGCCAGCGACCTCTTCGGCTATTCGACGCAGCAGGTCATGACCCACCGCTGCTTCGAGCTCGTCAACGGCTGCGACGCGCGCGGCAATCTGCTGTGCCATGCCGGCTGTTCGATCATGCTGATGTTCCGGCACGGACGGCCGCCCAACGACTATCTGCTGCGCGCCCAGTCCGCAGACGAGCGCAGCCTCCTGCTCAATGTGAGCACGGTCTTCGTCGACACCGAGACCTCCCCCGTATGCCTGCACCTCTTCCATGACGTGCACTGGATGGGCGAAGCGCCTGCCGGGGAGCCCAGGCGCCAGCCGGAGGCGGCGACGTCGCCGCTGATCACCTTGACGGCCCGCGAGCGGGAGATCCTGCAGCTCATGGTCGAGGGACGCGACTCCCACGAGATGCAGAAGCTCCTGCACATCAGCTACGCGACTGTGCGCAACCACATCCAAAACATTTTGGACAAGCTGGAGGTGCACACGCGCGTCGCGGCCGTTGTGGTCGCCATGCGCGAGAACCTGGTGGAGGATCCGACGCGCCTCGAGCACAAGGTCCGGCAGGCTGAGGCCGTGGTCCCGCCTGCAGGCTACCCGACGCCCAAGTAGCCCTCGGCCAGCAGGTGCCCCGCCTCCCCCGGCGTGCCCTCGAACGTCATCTTGCCGCTCTGCAGCACATATACGCGGTCGGCGAGTTCGAGCGCCCCTGGCGTGTTCTGCTCGGCCAGCAGGATCGTCATCCCCTCGCCCTTCAGGCGGTGCAGCGTCTCGAAGACGTCCTGCACAGCGCGCGGCGCGAGGCCGAGACTCGGCTCGTCGAGCAGCAGGACCTGCGGCTTGGCCATCAGAGCCCGCCCGATCGCCAGCATCTGCTGCTCGCCGCCGGACAGCCACCGGGCCGCCCGGCGGCGGTGCTTCTTCAGACCGGGAAAGATCTCGAACATGCCCTCGATCTCCTGCTGCAGGCCCTTGCGGTCGTGGCGGTGGTAGGCGCCGAGCGCGAGGTTCTCCTCCGCCGTGAGCGATCCGAAGATCTGGCGCCGCTCCGGCACCAGCGCGACCCCGCGGCTGACGCGCCGGTACGCCGGCAGCCTGGCGATGTCGCTGCCATCGAGACACACCTGTCCCGTCGGCGACCCGAACAGGCCCATGATCGTACCGAGCATGGTCGACTTGCCGGCCCCGTTCGGTCCGAGCAGCGCGACCACCTCGCTGCCCTGCAGGTGAAGACCACAGCCGTGCAGCACCTGCAAGCGGCCCCGCCTCGTCGTCAGTCCCGCCACCTCGAGCATCACTGCGCCATCCCTCCCTGGCCTGCCGCCCGCTCCTGCCCGGCCTCCCGACCGAGGTAGACGCGGCGGACGTTCTCGTCCCGCTGCACCTCTGCCGGGGTGCCCTCCGCGATCAGGCGTCCTTCCGCCAGGACGACGATGCGGTCCGCGACGGCGAGGACGCTCGGCAGGTCGTGCTCCACGAGCAGCACGGCGCGTCCCGCGCCGCGGATCTGGCGGATGAGGCCCAGGACGACGCCCGCCTCTTCGCGCGTCAAGCCCGAGAGAGGCTCGTCGAGCAGCAGGACCCGCGGGTCGAGCGCGAGGGCCCGGTAGATCTCGAGCAGGCGCTGGTGACCGAACGGCAGGTCTCCGGCCAGCCGTCCGCCCTCGTCGCGCAGCAGGCTGTCCCGCAGGAGCCGGTCGGCCTCCTCGCCCGCCCGCGCCTCGCATCGCCGGGCGCTTGGCAGGCCGAGGCCCACCGCGATGAGCCACGGGGTCTGGCGCGAGAGGATGGCCGCCAGCATGTTCTCGCGCACGGTGATCTGCGGAAAGATCTCCGGCGTCTGCAGCGTGCGGGCTATTCCCGCGCGCGCGATGCGATGCGTCGTCCAGCCGCTGACCGACGCCCCCGACAGCTTCACGTCGCCGTGCGAGAGCGGCACGAGCGCCGTGAGGGCATTGAAGAGCGTCGTCTTGCCTGCGCCGTTCGGGCCGATGACGCCGAGCACCTCGCCGGCCCTGACGCGGAAGCTCACGTCGTCCACGGCGACGATGCCACCGAAGGCGACCGTCACACCCTCCACTTCGAGCAGCCACTCGGTCTGCATGGGGCCACCTCCGCGCTGTCAGACCCGGCGGTTCAAGGACGTGCCCAGGATGCCCTGGGGACGCACCAGCAGCATGATGAGCAGCACTGCGAACGCGACCCCGTCGGCCCAGTCGCTCGAGATGTAGCCGGCCGAGAGGCTGGTCACGATGCCGAGCGCGATGCCGCCCACGGCGGCGCCCGGCAGGCTGTCGAGGCCGCCGAGAATGGCGCCCACGAACCCGTAGAGTCCCAGTTCCAGCCCCATGTTCGTGTTGGCCATCGTCATCGGCGCAAAGACGACCCCGCCGAAAGCCCCGATCGCCGCCGCGAGCACCCACGCGTAAAGTCCGAAGCGCAGCGGGTTCATGCCGTAGAGGCGGGCCGCGGTGGGATTGTCCATCGCCGCCGTCATGCCCTGGCCGAAATAGGTGCGCTCCAGCAGGAAGTAGAGCAGCGCCGCCACGATCACCACCGCGCCGAAGATCCACAGGTTCTGGGTCGGCACGACCGCGCCCAGCACATGCAGCACGCCGTTGCCCGAGAACGCCTGCACCGCGACGGGGTTGACGCCCCATACCAAGGTGCCGAGGCCGCGCAGGGCGGTGTCGAGGCCGAGCGTGATGAAGATGAGCGTGAGCACCGAAGCCTGGGCGGCGGGGTACATCACGAACCGCCCGATCGCCGCGCCCACCGCCGCCGCGATCGCCACCGCGACCACAAGGGCCGGCACGAGCGGGATACCGTGGCTCTGCAACAGCCAGAACGACATGGATCCGATCATGGCGAACTCGCCCTGGGCGAAGTTGATCACGCCGGTCACCTTGTAGATGAGGGAGAAGCCGATCGCGACGAGCGCATAGACGCTGCCCATCCCGATCCCCGCCAAGACCAGTTGCAAAAGCGTCGCCATGCCCATCCCCCCCTAGGACCGCTGCGCGCCATCAACCACTTGGCCCCCATCGCGCTCGTGCCCGTCCACGCTTTGCAAGGGCAGTTGCGGGCCGGCGGTTCGCCGCGCGCGCGAGCGCGCCCCGAGGCCCGTCACGAGCCCTTCCGGCCAGTAGATCATGATGACCACCAGCGCCAGGCCGTAAATGGTGAGCTGCAAGGCCCCGCTCGTGGCCGGAGCGAGACTGGCGCCCGCAAACTTCAGGATCTGGTTGATCGCCTCGACGCCGGCGGCACCCAGCACGGCCCCGACTACGCTGCGCAGTCCGCCCACGACCGCCATCAGCACCAGATTGATGGACAGCGCGAACGTGAAGACGGTCGGGTCGATGTAGCCCTCCCAGCTCGCGTAGATGCCGCCCGCGGCGGCTGCGAGCACGGCGGAGACGATGAAGGCCTGCCGCTTGACGGTGGCCGGGTCGGCACCCATCAGGGCTGTGGCCACTTCGCTCGAGCGCACCGCCTCGAGCAGGCTGCCCGTGCCGGAACGCACGAGCCGGTTGGTGAACCAGCTGCCGAGCGCCACTGCGCCCCAGGTGAGGGCGAGAAAGCCGATCGCGTTCAGGGTGAAGGCCGGGATGCCGTAGAGACCGGAGTTGCCGCCCGTGAGCGGCAGCTGCTGGAACGCGACGTCGGCGATGATGCCGAAGGCGAGCGTCGCCAACGCAAGGTAGTGCTGCATCAGATGAAGCGCGAGCACGCCGAGCAGCCAGGCGGCGGCGGCGGCCAGCACCATGCCGAGGACGAGACCGATCCAGGGCGCAAGGCCGAAGTGCGTGCTGGCTATGCCGACGGCATATGCGCCGATACCGAAAAATCCCGCCTGCCCGAGCGACACCTGGCCGGCGTAGCCCATGAACAGGTTCAGGCCGATGACCACGAGCGTGTACATGCCGACCAGTGTCAACTCGCTGACCCAGTACGGGCCGACGACGAGGCCCAGCGCGAGGGGTATGGCGAGCACCAGGAGGGCTTGCACGGCCGGATTGCGGGCAGTTCCCAACAGCTGTCGCGACACGGTTTGACCACCTGCCCATCACCCGGACAAAAACGGCGCGGGGTAGATTCGGCGGAGCCTGCGAGCCGCGCCTTTCCATCCCCGCCGTCATCAGGGCGCTATTGCGTCGGAGGGAAGCAGCGTCCGGCGGCAGGGGTTTAGGGGGACCTGGCCATGCCCGGTCCCCCTCCCCTCACTCGTTCGCGCCAGTGAAGCCCGGCACCAGGGTCCACTTCTGGTTCTGCACCTGCAGCAGCACCTCGGAGGTCGGGTCGAGACCGCTGTGGTCTTGCGGCGTCAGGTGCATCACGCCCGTGACACCGTCGTAGTTGAGGTGCTCGAGCGCGCCCCGCACGCTGGCCGGGGTTGCGCCTTTGCCAGCCGCGGCGATGGCGTCCTTGAACATGTAGACCGCGTCGTAGCCGAAAGCGCCGAACATGTTGGCAGGTCCTGCGGACGTGCTGGCGTACGCCTGGTCATAGCTCTTGACGTACTTCTCGATGATCGACTTCTGCGGGTCGCTGTTCGGCAGGCTACTGGCGACGAAGATCTTGGTGCTCGCCACGAAGTCGCCGTTCACGGCGTTGCCCGCGAGCGTCAGGAAGACGTCGTTGCTCGCCCCGTCGGAGAAGAATATCGGCCACTTGAAGCCCAGAGAGGCGTAGCCCTTGGCGATCGTGTCGGCCGAGGGCGGGACATCCCAGACGACGACGGCCTGCGGCGCCGGCGAGAAGTTCTTCAGCGCGGTGAGCGCCGGCGTGGCGTCCGTCGCCGTCATGTCGACGGGCACGCTGCCCACGACCTGGATACCCTGCGGCACGGCGTACTTCTGGAAGTCCGCGAGGCCGCCGGTGCCGTACGGGAAGTTGCCGTAGGCGAACGCGACGCGGCTGATGCCGTGCGCCTTGAAGTAGTTGATCATGACCTGCATGACGGTCGTGTCGACCGCCGGCACCTTGAAGATCCACTGGCGCTGCGCCACAGGCTGCACGATCTCGGCGTCGGATGCCAGCGAGATGAGCGGGATCTTGGCCTGCGTCGCGATCGGGATGGCGACCATCGTCGAGCCGGTGGAGGCGTCACCGATCAGTCCGATCGGGTGGTCCTGCACGAGCTGCTTGAACTGCTGGCCCGCCGTGGTCGGGTTCGTGCCGTTGTCGAGGGAGATGACCTTGAGCTTGCGACCGTTGACGCCGCCCGCGGCGTTGATCTGCTGTACGGCCAAGTTGATGCTGTTCAGCTCGGGAACACCGAGCGAGTCGTACGGCCCTGTCAGGGGCAAGTCGACGCCGAGCACGTAGGGACCCGTGGCAGTACTCTTCGCTGAAGTCGGAGCGGAGGAGCCGCAGCCTGCAAGGCTGATCGCGAGCCCTCCCGCAAGGGCTAGGCCCAATGCGGTACGCATCTTCTGGCTGGATCTGCTGGCCAACGTCGTCACCTCGTGATTTCCGCCGCGGTCTCTCTTTTTCAGGGGACAGACCGCGCCGAGTCTGACATCGGATCGTGGGTGAGTCGCCGAGCCTCGCCATTCGAGGGGGGCTGGATGCGCTACGCCGCAATTCCGATGTGCCTTGGGAAATTGCGCGGCGCTTGGGAGCAGGAATCTCGGCCCATAAAGTGCTGCTCGCGTTTCCATTGTGAAATGGCTCTCGCCTCCGCGTTTTAGCACTTTCAACGTGGAGGCTTTTCGACCCAGACCCTCGACAAAAGCTTCCGGCTATCACCTCGCTCGCCGGGACATACAGCTTTCGCTCAGTATACGAAGACGCGAAAGTGAGGTGGACCAACCGATGATCCTATCTCTTCTGAGGCGCTTGCCTCATCTTCCAAGTAGAGCTGATACCGGCCGGGCGGCGCCGGCCAGCTCCGGCGCGCGGGCCCGGCAAAGGGCCGACTCATGCAAACGGCCTAGGTGATTTGAGGTTTCTGCATCATTTCCGGCCCTCGGGGCGGCTCTACGATGAATTTGTCGATCGAACGTCCGATTGCCTCGGGGTCCAAGCAAGGGGGCGATGCGATGGCGGGCTTCGACCAGAGGCGTGAGCAGGTTCTCGACGGCTGTGCCCGCGCCTTTGCGCTCAAAGGCTACCAGGGGGCCTCCATCCGAGACATCGCGCGCGCGGTGCCGATGAGTGCGGGCGGCCTCTACCACTATTGCTCCAACAAACAGGAGTTCCTCTACCAGGTATGCGACAGGGCCTTCCACAGCCTGATCGAGCGCCTCACGACGGGCCTCGACGGGATCGACGACCCGAGCGAGCGCGTGCACACCGTGTTCAAGTCGCATCTCGCCTACTTCCTCGAGCGTCCCGACGAGCTGATCACGCTCACGGAGGACCTGTCGTCGCTCGAGGCGCCGTGGGCTTCCCGCGTGCGCGTCCTGCAGCGCCAGTACTACGGCATCGTGTCCGACGTGCTCGCGCCGTTCGCAGTGCCAGGCGGGATCTCGCTGCGCGTCGCGACGATGAGCCTTTTCGGCATGATCAACTGGGTCCACACCTGGTACCGCCGCGGTGCCGACCCTGGCGCGGACGCTCTGGCGCGCCAGATGTCCGATCTCTTCCTGAGCGGCTTCGCTGCCGCGGCGCCGGAGACGGCGAGAAGTGTGCAAGGAGGTAGCGAACGGTGATGGACGGCATCCGGACCGAGCGGTCGGCCCGCCTGA
Source organism: Bacillota bacterium (assembly GCA_021847575.1). Classification (GTDB taxonomy): domain Bacteria; phylum Bacillota; class Sulfobacillia; order JAJZYS01; family JAJYTV01; genus JAJZQO01. The sequence goes on from JAJZQO010000007.1 coordinate 49,540, forward strand.
TGACGGTGACGCTCTGCGAGCAGCCGCTCAACATCCTCGGGCGGCGCCACATCCTCGCCCTGAACGAACTGCTCGGCGAGCTCGCGGCGGACCGGGACACGGACGTCCTGTGGCTCCGGGCCGAGGACACGCGGGCCTTCTGCGCGGGCGTCGCCATCGAGGATCACCTGCCGGACGTGGCCGCGGACATGCTCGACGCGTTCCGCCGCCTCGGCGAGGCCTTCCTGCGCCTGCCGCAGGTGGTGGTCGCGGAGGTGTACGGGGCGGCACTCGGCGGCGGCTTCGAACTCGTGCTGCTCTCCGACCTCGTCGTGGCGGCGGACGATGTGAAGTTCGGCCTGCCGGAAGTCACGCTGGCCGCGACGCCGCCGATCGGCGCGGCGCTACTGCCCTTGCGCATCGGTTGGCAGGAGGCCGCGCGGGTCTGCCTGCTCGGCCAGACGGTCGACGGCGCCTGGGCGGAGCGCAGGGGCCTGGTTGCCGAGCTCGTGCCCCGCGCGCAGCTGCACGACGCGGCCCAAGCGGTCGTGACACGGCTGCTGGGCATGAGCGGCGCCGCGCTGCGCACGACCAAGCAGATCCTCGGCAGCGGCGCCCCGGCCACTGAGGCGGCGATGCAGAGCGGCTTTGCGATCTACGTGCGGGATCTCCTGCCCAGCCACGACAGCCGCGAGGGCATCGAGGCGTTTGTGGCCAGGCGGCCGCCCATCTGGACCCACCGCTGAACGAACGCGGCACGCACATCCGTCTGCTTGAGGAGGCATCACGATGGCTGAAGAATTCAAGGATATCGTCTACGAGGTTTCCGACAAGGGCGTAGCGCGTCTGACGATCAACCGGGAGTACGCCTACAACGCCTACACGACCGAGACGCTGAAGGAGATCCACACCGCTGCCCGCATGGCCTCCTTCGACCCCAGCGTCTATGTCTTCGTGCTCACCGGCGCCGGCAGCCGGGCGTTCTGCACGGGCGGCGACGTCAAGGAGTACGCGGCGAAGTTCGTCGACAAGCCGAGCGGCTTCCTCGAGTACATGGTCCACTTCCAGGACTGCCTCGACGCCATCCGGCACATGGGCAAGCCGACGATCGCCCGCCTCAACGGCATGACGGTCGGCGGCGGCAACGAGTTCAACATGGCGTGCGACCTCGCGGTGATGTCCGACACCGCCTTCATCCGTCAGGTGGGAACCCGGGTCGGCAGCGTCGCCGCCGGCGGCGGCACGCAGTGGCTGCCGATCATCGTGGGCGACCGGCGCGCGCGCGAGCTCCTGTTCTTTTCCGAGCCGATCACAGCGCAGACCGCCCTCGACTGGGGCCTCGTCAACAAGGTGGTGCCGTACGACAAGCTCGACGAGGCGATCGACGAATGGGTCGAGAAGCTGACCGACAAGTTCGCCGAATCCCTGCGCTACACCCAGGAGGCGACGAACTTCTGGAAGGACCTCGCCTGGTACAACACGATCGGCCACGCCCGCGAGTGGCTGAGCCTGCACTTCGCCCACCCCGGGGCGCAGGAAGGCATGCTCTCGTTCGTCGAGAAGCGCCAGCCGGACTACCGCGGCCTGCGCGAGATGACGAGCGACGGCCACGGCGACTTCTGGCACGGCGCCCCCACCAGGTCCTGCCCGTCCTGCAACGCCAAGGGCATCCCCTCCGGCTTCCAGTTCTGCGGTGTGTGCGGCAAGCCCCTCGACGCGGGGGTGGCGGAGTGAAAGCCGCCGTCTTCTACGGGCCCCACCAGCCCCTCAAGATCGAGACCGTGGCCGACCCGACGCCGGCTGCGGGCGAACTGCTGGTCAAGGTGGCCGCCTGCGGGCTCTGCCACACCGACCTGCACTACATCGACCACGACGTGCCGACAGCCAAGCGGCCGCCCCTGATCCTTGGCCACGAGGCCTCGGGCACGGTGACGGCGGTCGGTCAGGACGTCAAGGGCTTCGCGGTCGGCGACCGCGTGCTCGTGCCCGCGGTGTTCAGTTGCGGCGAGTGCCGGCAGTGCCGCCGCGGCCGCGAGAACATCTGCGAGCGGATGGTGATGCCCGGCAACCACGTCGACGGTGCCTACGCGGAGTACATGGTGGCCCCCGCGAAGGACGTGCTGCACCTGCCGGACGAGATCCCGCTGGTCGACGCCTGCATCATCGCCGACGCGGTCTCGACGCCCTACAACGCGGTGAAGAACCGCGGGCAGGTGAGGCCGGGCGACACGGTCGCGGTCTTCGGTTGCGGCGGCGTCGGCCTGAACGTCGTACAGATCGCGGCAGCCTCAGGCGCCAACGTCATCGCCGTCGACATCTCGGACGAGAAGCTCGAGCACGCCAGGCGGTTCGGCGCGCACGCGACCGTCAAGGGCGGCGAGGGCAAAGAGGTGTCCAAGGAGATCAAGAGGCTCAGCGGCGGCGGCGTCGACATCGCCTTCGAGGCGATCGGCTACCCGCCGACGATCGTGCAGGCCTTCGACAGCCTGGCGCGGGGCGGACGCCTCGTGCAGGTGGGCTACTGCCAGCACCCTGTGCAGCTCAACGTCTCGCGCCTGATGTTCTTCGAGATGGAGGTCATCGGGTCGCTCGGCTGCAGTCCGCTCGACTACCTGCCGTTGATCGACCTCGTGGCGCGCGGGCGCCTCAAGCTCTCGGAGCTGATCTCGCACCGCGTCCCGCTGGACCGGATCAACGAGGGCCTCGACTATCTGCGCCAGGGCCAAGGCATCCGCAACATCGTGGTCATGGACTGAGGTCCGAGCCAGAGGAGGGTTACCCATGGCGACGGCAGCGATGTCCGAGATAGAGCAGGTGCAGGACCTGACGGCGCTTGTCGATGGGCTGCGGGTCCTGTTCGAGGATCCGGAGTTCAAGGTCGTCTCCGAGATCAAGCGCCTGACCGGCAAGCCGATCATCGGCAACTTCCCGGTCTACAGCCCGGTGGAGCTGTTCCACGCGGCAGGTGCGCACCCGGTCGGGCTCGTTGGGGCAGGCAACCAGATCGAGATCGCGCACGCCGACTCCCGTTTCCAGTCGTTCGTCTGCTCGGTGATCAAGAGCACGCTCGAACTCGGTCTGACGGACCGCTTGCAAGACTTCGAGGGCATCGTGTTCCACTCCATCTGCGACCCCGCGCGCAACCTCGCCTCGGTCTTCAAGCGCAACTTCCCGGACAAGTGGGTCGAGTACATCCACTTCCCGCAGAACCTCGTCACCGAGAGCAGCGTCGACTACCTCGAGAACGAGTACCGCCGCCTGCTGGATCGCCTGCAGGAGCTCACGGGCAAGACCGTCACGAACGCGGACGTGAACAACTCGATCGCCCTCTACAACACGGCCCGCAGCCTGATGGGCACGCTCTACGCCTTCCGCCGCGACCACCCCCACATCCTCACCACCCGCGAGCTCTACAGCCTGGTGCGTGCCGGGCACATCCTCACGGTCGAGGAGCACATCCGCCTGCTCGAGCACGCGCTGCGCCTCGTCCGGACGAAGCCGGGCCACGAGCGCGACCACATCCGCGTCATTCTCGTCGGCTCGTTCTGCGAGCAACCGTCGCTGGACCTGATCAGCGCCATGGAGGAGGCCGGCCTCGACATCCTGGACGACGACTTCCTGCTCGGGCGCCGCTGGTTCACGGAAGACCTGCCGACGGACGGCAACGGCGTGCGCACCCTGGCGAGTGCCTACCGCGACCGCTCCGTGATCTCGTCGGTCAAGCACGACTCCCGCCGCCACAAGGGCGACGAGCTGGTCGCGCAGGTGAAGAGCTCCGGGGCCGACGCCGTGATCGTGAGCGTGCCCAAGTTCTGCGAGCCGGGCCTCTTCGACTACGCCATCTACCGCCGGGCGCTGCTCGATGCCGGCATCCCGCACCTGTTCGTGGAGTACGAGGAGAAGATGTGGCTGTTCGACAAGGTCCAGACGGAGGTCGAAACCTTCGTCGAGTCGCTGCTGCTCGACTAGGGAGGGGAGCACCGTGGCCGAGAAGATCGAGTACCGGGGACACCTGCACGATCTCCAGAAGGACCTGATGAACGACTACTTCGACCAGATGACGCGCTCCGCGCAGGGCGAAGGGAGCCCCGCCGTCTACCTCCTGATCAGCGGCAACCCCGTCGAGCTGTTGCGCGCGTTCGACCTCCTGCCGGTCTACCCGGAGATCAACGCCCTGCAGACCGCGGTCAAGAAGCAGGCCCTGCCCTTCATCCAGAAGGCCGAGGAGCTTGGCTACTCCACCGACAACTGCGCCTACGTGAAGGCGGACATCGGCCTCTTCTACTCCGGCAACAAGGCGCCCATGGCCACCGTTCCGCCGCCCGGCCTCCTGCTGACGAACTACGTCGGCTGCAACGTCTACCTGCACTGGTGGGAGCACCTTGCGGAGCTGACGGGCGCACCGATCTTCGACATCGACATCCCCTTCCTGCGCTCGCTCGACGGCGAGCCGAGCCGGGAGGACCTCCAGTACGTCGTGCGCCAGCTCGAGGAGCTGATCCCGGTCCTCGAGAAGATCTCGGGCAAGAAGTACGACCCTGACCGGCTGCGCGAGGTCGTACAGTACTCGCTCGAGACCGGCGAGTACTGGGCCAAGATCAAGATGATGCCACAGCTCAAGCCGGCGCCCTACGACGCCTACTTCGACGCCGTGACCATGATGGGCCCGCTCTACGCACTGCGCGGCACGAAGGAAGGGCGGGACTACTTCCGCGCCGCCTACGAGGAGCTGCAGAAGAGGGTGGCCCTGCAAGAGGGACCCCTGCCCGAGGAGAAGTACCGGCTCGTGATCGAGGGACCGCCGCCCTGGCCCTACCTGCGCACCTTCCGGGACATGTTCGCGCGCTGGGGCGCCGTGTTTGTGGCCTCGAGCTACTCCACGGTCGGCGGTCTCTGGGAGTTCGGCTTCCGCCACGACCCCAGCAATCCCATCGAGAGCATCGCGATGCACATGCTCAAGTGGAACTTGACGAACCGCAACTTCCTGCAGCGCTACGCGCAGCTGAAGAGCTACGTCGAGGACTGGAACGCCGACGGACTCGTGATCCACTCGGTGAAGAGCTGCCGGCTGTTCTCCGCGGGGCAGGGCGACATGCGCGAGTACTTCGCGCGCGAGCTCAACGTACCGACGCTGCTCGTCGAGTCCGACCTCGAGGACCAGCGGTACTTCTCACCCGCCCAGATGCGCACGCGCATCGACGCCTTCATGGAGTCGCTGGAACACCACAAGCTGGTCGGGCACCAGCGCTAGGTCCGAGAGAGGGAGGGGATCGCATGCGCTACTTTGCGGGTGTGGACGTCGGGTCCACGCAAACCAAGGCGGTCTTGGTGGACGAGGCGGGCGACATGGTCGCGAAGGTCCTCGTCGACACCGGCAGCAACGTCGTCAAGGCTGCGGAGCGGGCCTTCCTGGAGGCGGTCGCGCAGGCCGGCACGCGGCGCGAGGACGTCGACTACATCGTCGGCACAGGCTATGGTCGCTTCAACGTGACGTTCGGCAACGACCAGGTCACGGAGATCAGCTGCCACGCCAAGGGGATCGCGCACGTCAACCCGAACGTGCGGACCGTCATCGACATCGGCGGCCAGGACGCCAAGGCCATCAAGATCGACGCGACCGGCGACGTCAAGGACTTCGTCATGAACGACAAGTGCGCGGCGGGCACCGGGCGCTTCCTCGGCAACTCGGCGGAGGTTCTCAACCTCTCCCTGGACGAGATCGGCCCGCGCTCCCTGGAGGCGAAGGTCCCGGTGCGCCTCAGCACGGTGTGCACGGTCTTCGTCGAGACCGACATCCTCTCCCACCTGGCGCTCGGCCGGAGCGTCGAAAACATCCTGGGCGGCGTGCACAGCGCCGTCGCGGCGCGCGTGGTCGCGCTCGCGCGGCGCGTCGGCATCGAGCGCGACGTTGCGCTGACCGGCGGAGTCTCCCGCAACGTCGGCATGGTGCGTGCGCTCGAGCACCACCTGGATGTCCCGATCTACGTCAGCCCCGATGCGCACTTCATGGGCGCGCTGGGCGCTGCCCTCTTCGCCCGCGAGCGGGCGATGGCGGTCGCGGGCTAAATGCGCAGCGAGGAGGATGTCGACATGATCTGTCTCGGCCTCGACATGGGATCGCGCTACACCAAGGCGGTCCTGATGGATGAAAGCAGCACGATTCTCGGATCGGCCGTGATGCGCACCCAGCCGCCGTTCGTCGACACGGCCGCCAAGGCCAGGGCGATGGTGCTCGACCAGGCCGGATTGCGCGAGGCTGACATCGACTACACGGTCACGACGGGCTTCGCCCGTTTCGCCGTTCCGTTCCGCCAGCTTCAGATCACCGACATGACCTGTGCCGCACGCGGTGCGATCATGCTCTTCCCCGAGACCCGCACGGTGCTCGACATCGGTTTCCAGAGCACCCGCACCATCCGCGTCCTGCCGAACGGCCACGTCAAGGAGTTCAAGACGAACGACAAGTGCGCGGCCGGCGCGGGCGGCTTCGTCGAGCGCAGCGCGAAGTACCTCGAGGTGACGCTCGACCAGGTCGGGGAGCTCTCGCAAAACGCCAAGGCGCCCGTCACGATCTCGAGCGTGTGCGCAGTCCTCGCGGAGTCCGAGATCATCAACCACGTCTCCGACAACCGCCAGGTGGAGGACATCCTGCGCGGCGTCCACAACTCCCTCGCGACCCGTGCCCTGGGGCTGATGCGCCGCATCGGCGTCGAGGCGGAACTGACGATGGTCGGCGGCATGGCGCTGCAGGCCGGGATGATCGAGGAAGTGGCGAAGGTCTTCCAGATGAAGGTCAACGTACCCGAGAACCCGCCACTCGCCACAGCCATGGGCGCGGCGCGCCTCGGGCTCAACCGCGCACTGGCCAAGCGGGCGGTCTGAGCATTGCACGTCGGCACCGATACGGGCCCGAGAGCGAGGTGGCAACGGAAATGGCATACGTGATCGCGGAACCTTGCATCGACGTGAAGGACCTCTCGTGCATCGACACCTGTCCGGTCGACTGCATCGCGTCGCCCGACGATGCGAACATGTGCTACATCGACCCCGTGGCTTGCATCGACTGCGGCGCCTGCGAGTCGGTCTGCCCTGTGAACGCGATCTTCGAGGTGGGTGCGCTCCCGGCGGAGTGGTCGCACTTCGCCCAGATCAACGCCGACTACTTCGCCAGCCTCTAGAACGGGCGACCGCAAGCGCAGCGGCCGGCGGCCCAGTCCGCCGGCCGCTGCGCCGCTCGCGCCGGGCACCGGCACCTCGCGCCAGGCTCTTTGGCGCCGATTCCGCACCGCTCCCCCCCATTCGGCAAGCCTGTCGTCGGGTGGCCCGGCAATCTCGACAGCCGGGCAGCGACATGCTACCGTGTGGGTACTCGGCGTGCCGCAGGCCTGTTGAGGCCGCGCGGCGCGGCCTCGGTGGAGGGGTTGTCGTGAGCGCCCGGTCGATCCTGTTCACCCTGTGGGGCGACGTCTTTCTGGATCGTGAGGATGCCGTTCCACTCGCCACCGCCACGTCCTTCATGCAGGCGCTCGGCTTCAGGCCCGACGCCGTGCGCGCAGCCCTTGCGCGCATGGCCCGCGAGGGCTGGTATGTCAGCGCTCGCCACGGCCGGCAGAGCTCGTACAGCCTCACCCCGATCGGCAACGAGCGCCTGCGCGACGCCCGCAGGCGCATCTATCAGGTCGACGAGGAACCATGGCAGGGAACCTTCCGCACGCTCGGCCTCCCGTCCCCCGCCCCGCCTCCCGCCAGGCGGCGCCCCCTTTTGCGCGAGCTGCAGTGGGTGGGCTGGGCGCAGGTGGGCCCATACCAGTGGCTGAGCCCGATCGCGCGCCTGGAGGAGACGTTCGTGGTGCTGTCGCGGTACGGCATCCACGGCGCCTGGGTGCTCAGCGGCAGCCTCAGCGGCAAGGATCCGATCCGCTGGATCGAGGAGCTCTACCCTATCGCCGAGATCGACGCGCGCTACCAGAGCTTCCTGCAGGACTGGGCCTCCGTCGCAACGGTGCGCAGCGAGGCCGAGGCGTTCGTCGGGCGCATTGAGCTGGTGCACGCCTGGCGCAAGCTTCTCTTCGTCGATCCCGGCCTGCCGCGTACCCTCCTGCCACCGCACTTCGCCCGCAGCGAGGCGCGGGCACTTTTCCGCGAGCTGTACGCGGCGTGGCTCGAGCCCTCGGCCGCCTTCGTCGCACGCCAGATGGGCAGTCCGGTGCTCGTTTCCTGAAAGATGCGAGAGGGGCCGGTGCGGCGAGCACCGGCCCCTCTCGCGTGCGGCGCAGGTGGCCGCCGGAAGTCCCTCAGTCGCTGCCCGGCTGGGCCACGCCCAGGATCCGCGCCGCGTTCGCCCCGAGAATGCGCTCCAGGGCCTCGGCAGGCAGCGGCAGGTCGCGCATCGCCTGGAGGTTCGAGGCGATGCTTGGCGCACCGGGCCAGTCCGAGCCGAAGACCACCTTCGACGTCAGGCGGTGCAGGTTCGGCAGGTAGGAGAGCAGGTTTTTCGGCGGCAGCCCCGCCAGGTCCAGGTACACGTTTTCATGGTAGCGGGCAAGGAACTCGGCGTGGTCGAACCAGAACGGCCGACCCGCGTGCGAGACGACGATCTTGAGGCGCGGGAAGTCGACCGCGACGTCGTCGAGCGTCAAGGGATCGCCGTACTTCATGCGCGAGCCGGTGAAGACCGACGAGCCCGTGTGCACCATGATCGGGACGCCGAGTTCCTGCGCCTTGGCGTAGAGCGGATACAGCACCCGGTCGTTGGTGTAGAAGAGGTTGTACGTCGGATAGAGCTTGAAGCCCCGCATCCCCCGCGCGACGAGATCCTCGGCGTAGCGGGCGAGATCTGGGCTCAAGCCCGGAAAGACGGTACCGAACGGGATCAGCCCGTCCACGCCGCGGCAGAGCGCGAGGACGTCCTCGTTGTTGAAAATGCCGGTCGTAGGCGTGTTCTCGGCCAGAATGACCGCGTGATCGACTCCCTGCGCCCGCAGGAACTGCGCGAAGCTCTCCCCCGTCGCGCAGTTCTCGACCATGGTCTGGAGCTCTGCCGCGGTCCAAAACTCCGAGAGCAGTCCATTGAGGCTCGCGGATCCCCCCTGCCAGCGCAAGGGGTGGACATGAAAGTCGATGACCATGATCGTGCGCCCGGCTCGCCAGACGCTCGCGAGCCTGCGGCTCGCAGGCGTCCGGCAGGCCAGGCCTTCGCTCCTTTCGTTTCCGGTTGCGCCGCTCGGCCAGCCCTGGGCAGCCGCGGGGCCAATCTAGCCCGCGAGTTCCCTTGCGATCGCGATCTCGCCGGCGTACTCGCGGTAGTCGTCGACGGGCGTCTCCAGGATCAGCGGCAAGGAGCGCAGGAAGTCGTTGCGCAGGATCGCCTGCATGCCCTCCACCCCGATCGCCCCCTGGCCGATCTTCTCGTGGCGGTCGCGGTGGGAGCCGAGCGGGCCCTTCGAGTCGTTGAGGTGCATCGCACGCACATGCTGGAGCCCGACGATGTCCCCAAGCTCCGCGACCATGTGGGCTACTCCCGTCGGGGTGCGCAGGTCGTAGCCGGCGGCGAAAAGGTGACAGCTGTCCAGACAGACCCCGAGCCGCGGGTCCTTGACGCGATCGAGCATCTCCCGGATCTGCGCGAAGGTGCAGCCCACTTCGCTCCCCTGCCCGGACATCGTCTCGATCAGCAGCATCGTCTCGCCGGTCGGCACGGCCAGCACGTCCTCGAGCGTGGCGACGAGGCGGTCGAGCCCTGCCGCGGGGCCGTCGCCCTGGTGGCTGCCGGGATGGAAGTTCAGGAATTCGCCGCCGAAGCTGTTGGCGCGCAGGAGATCGTCGCGCAGCACCATGCGGGCGAACTCGGCCACCTTTTGATCACGGCCCGCGGGGTTGACCGTGTAGGGCAGGTGCCCGACCGTCTGTCGCACGTCGGTTTCCCGGCTGAGCGCCAAAAAGCGCTCAGCCTCCTCTGCGGGAATCAGGCGGGCGGCCCCGCCGCGCGGGTTGCGCGTGAAGTAGGCGAACGTGTTGGCCCCGATCGCCTGGGCATCCTCTATGGCCTTGGCCAGGCCCCGGCTGATCGAAAGATGTGCGCCCAGTCTGAGCTCTGCCATCAGGCGTAGTCGTAGAAGCCGGCGCCCGACTTGCGGCCCATGCGGCCCGCCCGCACCAGCTGGTGCAGCAGAAGCGGCGGCTTGTAGGCCGGGTCGCCGAATTCCCGGTAGAAGTAGTCCATCACGGCATAGCAGACGTCGACGCCAGTGAAGTCGAGCAGCGTGAACGGCCCCATCGGGTGGTTGAGCCCGAGCTTCACCGCCGTGTCGACATCCTCGACGCTCGCGACGCCCTCCTCGACCACCTTGCACGCCTCGGCCAGGAAGGGCATCAGCACGCGGTTGACGACGAACCCCGGCTGGTCCTTCTGCACGGCGATCGGCGTCTTGCCGAGCTCCCGCGCGAAGGCCTGCGCTTCGGCCATCGTCTCGTCGCTCGTGTTGTAGCCGCGCACCACCTCGACCAGTTTCATCACCTGCGCCGGGTTGAAGAAGTGCAGGCCGCAGGTGCGCTCGGGGCGCCCTGTCACACGGCCGATCTCGGTGATGGACATCGACGAGGTGTTGGTCGCGAGCACGACGCCTGGTCGGACCACCTCGTCCAGGCGGCGGAAGATCGCCTTCTTCGCCTCGAGATCCTCGTAGATCGCCTCGACGCAGAAGTCCGCCTGGGCGAGGGCGTCCAGGTCGGCCTCGAAGGACAGGCGCCGGAAGGTCTCTTCGGCCGCCTCTTCCGTCAGGCGGCCCTTGGCGATCGAGCGCCGGTCGATCTCGCGGATGTAGTCCTCGGCCCTTTGCCGCTGCCGTCCGTCCGTCTCGACGACCAGCACCCTGAGTCCCGACTGCGCCGCGACATGCGCGATGCCCGATCCCATGGTGCCCGCACCGACAACGCCCAGCGTCCTCACGTCCGCCATATCGCCGCCTCCCCGCTCACTCGCGTTCGATCGCCATGGCGATGCCCTGGCCGCCGCCGATGCAGAGCGCCGCAACGCCGCGCCTGAGACCCTGGCGCCGCAACTGGTAGCCGAGCGTCAGCAGCAGCCTGGCGCCGCTCGCCCCGACCGGGTGGCCGAGCGCGATCGCGCCGCCCTGCACGTTCGTGCGCTCGCGCGGCAGCGAAAGCGCCTGCTCCACCGCAAGGTACTGGGCCGCAAACGCCTCGTTGACCTCGAAGAGGTCGACATCGCCAAGCTTCCAGCCTGCCATGTCGAGGGCCTTCTCGATCGCCGCGACGGGCCCGATGCCCATATAGCGCGGGTCGACGCCGACCGAGGCGTAGCCCGCGATGCGCCCAAGGGGTGCCTGGCCGAGGCTGCGGAGCGTCACCGCCCCCGCCACCACCACCGCGGCGGCGCCGTCGTTGATGCCCGACGCGTTCCCGGCCGTCACGGTGCCATTCTGGCGGAAGCGCGCCGGGAGCTTCGCGAGCTTCTCGAGGCTCGTCTCCCGCGGGTGCTCGTCCTGCACCACGTCGCCCTTCTTGGTCGGGACCGCGACGATCTCCTCGGCCATCAGGCCATCCGCCTGCGCCTTGCGGGCGCGTTCGTGGCTCAGCAGGCTGAAGGCGTCCTGCGCCTCGCGGGAGATCTCGTGGCGCTCGGCGAGGTTCTCCGCCGTATCGGCCATCGCACAGCCGCAGTAGTCGTCGGTCAGGGTGTCCCAGAGCGCGTCCAGCACCTGCGCGCCGCCAAGCCCCCAGCCGAAGCGCACACCCTGCAGTTGGTAGGGCGCGTTCGACATCGACTCCGTGCCGCCCGCCAGCACCGCCTGGGCCTCGCCCAGCACGATCGCCTTGTAGGCCTGCACGGCCGCTTCGAGCCCGCTGCCGCAGAGCCTGTTCACGGTGAGCGCGGGCACGCGCTCGCCGAGGCCGCTTCTGAGGGCCACGTGGCGGGCGAGATAGGCGGCGCCGCGTCCGCCCTGGATCACATTGCCGAAGAAGCAGGCGTCGAGCGCGTCGGGGCCGATGCCGCTGCGCGCGATCGCGCCTTTGGCGGCGTATACGCCGAGCTCGAGCGCAGACACATCCTTCAGTCCACCGCCGAAACCGCCGAAGGCCGTGCGGGCACCCTCGACCACGTAAACCTCAGGTCCGGACATCAGTCCGCCTCCTCCATGCGATGCTTCTCGCGCAGCTTGAGGCGCTCCTCGCGGCGCTCTCCGGCCTGACGGAAGCGCAGGCGCTCCTCGTCGCTCTCGAGTTCGAGGCGCGATACCTCCTTCGGCCGACCCGCCTCGTCCACGGCCACCATGGTCAGGAAGGCCGTCGACGTGCGGCGCCGCTCCCCAGTCCGGAGGTTCTCCGCGAGGACCTCGACTTGCGCCTCCATCGAGCTGCGGCCGACCCAGTTGAGCCAGGAGCGCACGACGATGGCCTCACCCACGTGGACAGGGGCCCGGAACTCCAGGCTGTCCGCGGATGCTGTCACCACGTTGCAGCGCGCATGGCGCAAGCAGGTGATCGAAGCCGCGATATCCATGAGCTGCATGACGCGGCCGCCGAAGATCGTGCCGAGCGGATTCGCGTCGTTCGGCATCACGATCTCGGTCATTTCCACGCGGGAATCCGCTACACGCCTCGCCAATATACCACCACCACACAGAACCTACCGCGTCGCGTGGGTGAACACAAGCCGAGGTGCGGCATGCGGCAGTCCGCCCGGAATCGACGCGAAACGCCCGTGCCAAGTGGTAGGATCGGGTTGGAGGGATGCGTCATGTCGGACGGGCGCCTGCCTGAGCGACTGGCAGAGGTGATCGCGCAGCGCTACTGCACCGCTGCCGACCTTCCCCTGCCCTCCGAGCGGCGGCTTGCGGCAGATCTCGGCGCCAGCCGCGCCATGGTGCGCGAGGCTTTGGCGATCCTGCGCGCGCAGGGCCTCATCCGCGGCGAGGGAGGCCATCCCGCCGTGACGGCCGCTGCCGAACCCAGGCCCAGGGCGCCGATCGTCGACCGCCTGAGCTTCCTCGAGGCCCGCAGCGTGCTCGAGGGCGAGATCGCCGCGCTGGCCGCCATGCGGGCCGGGCCCGATGGCCACGCGGAGCTGCGCGAGCATCTGCGCCGCCTGTTCGCGGCGGATACGCCCGAGGCGGCCTGGCAGGCCGAGGCCGACCTGCACAGGGCCTTGCTCAGGGCGGCGGGCAACCCCCTGCTCGAAAGCCTCTGCCTGCCCCTGATCGAGTCCACCTACCAGCAGTCGCCGCAGGCGTCGGGCCCCGAGCGGTTGCGCGCCCACCAGCGCCTGATCGCCGCGATCGGCCGTCAGCAGCCCCAGCTCGCCCGCGACCTCCTGCTCGAGCTTTTCAGCCTGCGCGAGCTGTCGCCCAGCGCTACAAGTAGCGATTGAACCAGTCCAGGATGGCCCGGTAACGGTGCACCCTGTGCCACGGTTTGCCTGTGCGGCTCATGCCGTGGCTCTCGCCTGGGTAGCGCAGCATCTCCACCCTGCGGCCGAGCAGCCTGAGCGCCGTGAAAAGCTGCTCGCCCTGCTCGATCGGCAGGCGCATGTCCTGCTCCTGATGTTCGATCAGGAGCGGCGTGCGGATCTCCGAGGCATACGTCAACGGGGACTGCTGCAGGTATGGCGAGGGATCCTCCCACCAGAGCGGACCGTACTGCGGCACGCGCTCGAAGCCGACGTCCGCCGAACCCATCGCGCTCATCCGGTTGACGACCGAGCGCATCGTCACCGCCGCCCGAAAGCGCCTCGAGTGGGATATCGCCCAATTCACCATGAAGCCGCCGTAGCTGCCGCCGGCGATGCCGAGGCGCAGGGGCGAAAGCTGCGGGAAACGGATCAAGGCCTCGTCGATGGCTGCCATGACGTCCTTGAAGTCCTTGTCGCCCCAGCGCCCGACGATGGCGTTGCAGAACGCCTCGCCGTAGCCCTGGCTGCCGCGCGGGTTGGTGAAAAGCACCGCGTAGCCCGCGGCGCGCAACAGCTGGAACTCGAGATGCAGTCTCATGCCGTACATGCTCATCGGCCCGCCGTGCACCTCGACGACGAGGGGCAGCTGGCCGCTGGAGCCATCCGGCAGCAGGAGCCAGCAGTCGAGCTCGGGCCCGCCGTCCGCCCGCGCGGTGAAGTGCCGCGGCTCCCGCACCTGCCGCACGAGGCTCTCGGGCAGGCTGCCGGAGATCAGCTCCCGCTCCCCCGCCGCGTCGACGATGGCGATGGCGGACGCGCGGCGGAAGTCCGCGTAGGCGATCGCGAAGCCTCGCGCGGGATGGTGGTCGAAGGCGAAGATGACGCGGTCGCCCTGGAGCACAGGCCGGCAATCGTCGTCGCTGATCTGCCAGATTCCGACGCGCCCCTCGTCGGAAACCTGCGCGTAGACGCCGCCGCCGCGGGCGACAAGGCTCAATTCCGAAGATGCGCCGATATCGCTGCCGCTCTGGTCGCCCAGAGAGCGGTCCAGACGGCGCGAGATGCAGCGCGCCCCGTCCCCCTCGCGCCAGGCGTAGAGGCGCGTCTGGCCGTAGCCGAGGTCGACCGGGTCGTCCGCGGCGAAGTAGACGGCCTCGCCGTCCTCCGCGAAGGCCAGGGACACGATGCCGAGGCGTCCGTCCGTCAGCCGGCGCGCACCGCGCAGGCCGAGATCGTAGAGGTAGATGTCCTGCAGGCCCGGCCGCCGCTCGGCGTCGGGCCTGCGATAGGAGAGAAAGGCGATGCGGGAGCCGTCCGGCGACGCGACCGGATGCAGGCAATCGTACTCCCCGCTCTGCAGGACTTCGATCGCCCCGCCGCACACGTCCAGGAGGGCGAGCGCACGCCGCGTCTCGGGGAAGAACCCCTCGCCGTCCAGCTTGTGGTAGAGGGACGTGACGCGACGCACGTCCGCATTGAAGCGCGTGTAGGGATCGTCGCTGTCGGGCGGCTTGCCGCGGCGCAGGCGCCCGTCCTTGAGCGGCACGGTGAGTACGATGCGGTTGCCGTCCAGCCAGCACAGCTCGCGGACGCCATGGCTGAGATCCGTCACGGCGTGCGCCTCGCCGCCGTCGGCCGGCATCACATGGATCTGCGCGCGGCCATCCTTGCGGCGCAGAAAGGCGATGTGGCTCCCGTCCGGCGAGAACCTGGGGCTCGTGTCCATGGGACCGAAGGTGAGCGCATCGCAGGCCCCGGACGAAAGGTCCACTCGCAGGATGCGGCTTTCCTGGCGGTTCTCCGCCGGGCTGAAGTAGGTCTCCGTCAGGAGAAGGCTCCGCCCCGCAGGGTCGAAGACAGGCGCCCCGACACTGCGGATCTCGAGCAGCAGCTGCGGGTCGAGGCCCGCCCACCGGTCGCTGTCTTGCATCATGTGTTCTCCTTCCCCGCAGGCGGCACTGTTCCTGCCGAGCCAGGCCCGCCCCTGGCGCTCGCCGCACTAGCCGATGCGGTCCCGCCAGAGCGGCTCCTCCGCCTGTGCGGGGTCATGTCCGAAAAAGACGTCGGCGCCTGAGAGCGCGATCTCGCGCAGTCGCGCGACGCTCCTGCGGCCAGCCTGTGCGTCCCACATCGCACCAGGGATGTCGGCGTCCCAGTTCCGCCGCGTGTAGACCGCGTCCACGGCCAGCAGGATCGGTCTTCCGCCCTGCGGCGCGAGATGGACCGACATGTGGCCAGGCGTGTGACCGGGCGTATGGATCAGCCTCACGCCGGGCAGCGGCTCCGCTCCGTCCGTCACCGCCTCGTAGCGCAGGCCAAGGTCGATCCATGCCGGGGCTTGCGCTTCGGCCCGCAGCGCCGCCAGCTCCGCCGGGTGCACCAGCACCCTAGCCTCGCGGAACAGGCCCGAGCCGCCGGCGTGGTCGAAGTGCCCGTGCGTCATGATCACGGCGTCGATGTCGCTGAGCTTGAGTCCCCGCCGCGCGAGCACCCGATCGACCCTGTCCGCGGCGTCCATCTGCGGCAGGATGAGCTCGCCGGGCTCCATCTCGCCAAAATAACGCTCGTTGCCGACACATCCCTCGGGCATGCCGGTATCGACGAGCATCAGCGCGTCGTCGCCGCGCAGGAGGTACGCCCAGATCGGGATGCGGACCACGTTGCCGGGCGCATCCCCCGTGACGAGTTGCGAGCTGTCGATGAGGCAGTAGCCCATGTTGAGAAACCCGACTTCCCGCAGCATATGGTCCTCCCTGTCGGGTCCTGCTGCAGCGGTATTTGGCCAGCCCGTGATCGGGATCCTGCAAGCCCGCCGCTCTTGCGGGGCGACATCGCCGCGCAGCTGCCAGGGGTCCCTGCCCCGCCTTGTCGCCCCCTGAGTGCGCGGAATTGGCGGGCCTT
>JAJZQO010000134.1 GCA_021847575.1 Bacillota bacterium
GGAGATTCCCATCGCCGTGCTCGTGCGACGCGTGAGCTTGAGAAAACGGTTCGACCTCGCCCGCTCGGTGCGAGGCGATCTTCCCCGCCTGACGGCGGCCATCCGTAAAGCAATGTCGAAGGTTTGAACGTGGCCGGTAACCGTGCCCAGATCCTCATCACCGCCGTCGATGAGACGCGACGGGCCTTCCAGTCCGTACAGGGAAATCTCGCCCGCCTGCGCGGCGAAGCCGCCCAGGTCGGCCAGGTGCTCTCCCGCATCGGCGGTGCGATCGGCATCGGGCTGGGGGTGCGCGAACTGGTCGAGGTCGCCGACCAGTACAAGAACCTGCAGGCGCGCCTCAAGCTCGCGGTCACCTCGCAAGAGGAGTTCAACCGCGCCGACGCGGCCCTCTTCGAGATCGCCCAGAAAAACCGCGCGCCCCTGGCAGAGACCGTCACGCTCTATGCGCGGCTCGCACCCTCGGTGCAGGCGTTGGGGCGTTCGCAGGCGGACGTGCTGGCGGCTACTGATGCCATCGGGCAGGCCGTGTCGCTCTCCGGCGCATCCAGCGACGCGGCGGCCGGTGCCCTGCTGCAGCTGGGGCAGGCCTTCGCCTCGGGCCAGCTGCGCGGTGAGGAGTTCAATTCCGTCATCGAGCAGACGCCGCGCCTGGCGCAGGCCATCGCCGACGGCATGGGCGTGCCGCTCGGCTCACTGCGGGCCCTGGCGCAGGAAGGCAAGATCACCTCGAAGGCCGTGCTCGACGCCTTGCTCAAGGAGCGGACGCGCCTCGCCGAGGAGTACGCGAGCCTCCCCGATACGGTGTCGGGTGCGCTCACCCGCCTCAGGAACGCCTTCCAGCGAGCCTTCGGCGAACGCGACGCGAGCTCGGGTCTGACGGCGGGACTGGCGCAGGCCATCCAGCTCGTCGCCGGGCATCTCGAGCTGCTGATCGACTTGGCCGGTGTCGTGCTGGTTGCCGCGTTCGGGCGGATGGCCGGCGCCTTCGCGACCAGTGTTGCTGCCGCCCGGGCGGAAGCGGCCGCGCGCCTGGCCAACCTGCGCACGCTGGAAGCCGAGGCGCTCGCCCGGGTGCGGCTCGCCGATGCCGCCTTGGCTCAGGCACGTGCGCAAGGGCTTGCCACCGGCGCGCTGGTCGCGGATGCGGCCAAGGCCCGGCTGCAAGCCACCGCTGCTTCCGGTGCCGTGGCTCAGGCAGTAGCGTCCACGTCCCTGCTCGGTCGCGCCGCGGGTCTGTTGCGCGGGGTGCTCGCGCTCCTGGGCGGGCCCATCGGCGTCATCGTGACCGCCGCGGGGCTGCTCGCGGGCGCACTCTATTCGGCGCGCGACGCCGTGGTCGAGTTCGGCGGCAGGACCGCCTCGATCAAGCAGATCGTCGCCGCCGCCTGGGACCTGGTCGTCGAGAAGGTCGGCGAAGTCGTCAGAGCCTTAGGAAGGCTGGTCGGTACCAACGATCTCTCCTGGGTCCGCGTGCGCGCGGCGATGGTCGGCGCGCTGAACGCCATCGGCACGGCCGTCCGCGCGATGGTGAACGTCGTCATCGGCGCGTTCAACGCCATCGGCAGCGTCGTCGGCATCACGGCCGCCTTCCTGGTCGAGCGCTTTCGTAGCGCCTTCTCCGACATCGGAGAGCTGGCGAAGGCCTTGGGCCAGGACGTGGCAGCGGCCTTCAGCGGCGACTTTTCGATGCAGGCGCTGCGCGCAGCACTCGGCCGCCAGCTCGGCGAGGTGCGGGATTTCGGGAAGGAGTTGGCTGGAGCCGTGCGCGACGCCGTCACGCGCGACTACGTCGGGGAGGCCGCGCAAGCCATCGCCCGGCGCATCCGCCCCGAGCAAACCCAGCCGGGCGTCTTCGGCCGTCCGCAGCCGCAGGCCTTGTCCGCCCCCGACAAGGGAGGCGAAGCAGCGAAGCTCGCCCTCGTGCAGGCCCAGGCCGAGGCCGAATTCAAGCTCCTCAAGGACGCGTTGGACCGTCAGGCGTGGGCATTGGATGCCTCCCTCGAAGACCGGCTGATCTCGCTCAAGGACTACTACGCGGCCAAGACCCGGATCGAGCAGCAGGAGATCGATGCGGAGATCCGGCGCGTGCAGGTCTCGCTCGCGGAGCAGCAGCGCCTGCAGAGGACCGGCAAGGACGAACCGGTACGCCTCAAGGCGAAAGCCGAGGTCGCCAAGCTCGAAGCGGAGCTCACCGTCCTCAACAACAAGCGCGCGGACGTCGAGGTCGCCAATGCCCGCAAGGCCGCCCAGGCCGAGCGCGAGCTGCGCGAGGAGCTTGCCAAGGTGCGCGACGAACTGCTCGACCTCACCGGGGCGGCGACCAGCCAGGATCGACGCGCGGCGATCGAGCGGCAGTACCAGACGCTGATCGAGCGGCTGCGTGCCGAGGGCGACACCGAAGGCGTGGCCACGGTCGGGCGCCTCATCGACGTCAAGTCGGCGGCCGCCGATCTCGCCGACTACGAGCGCCAGTTCAACGACGCGCTCGCCCGGATGCGTGCATCCGAGGAGTCGATCAACCTGCAGCGCCAGTCGGGGCTACTCACCGAATCCCAGGCACGAAGCCAAATCCTTGCGCTGCATCGCCAGACGGGCGAATCGCTCGATGCGCTCCTGCCGCAGTTGGAGGCCGCCGCCGCGGCCATTGGCCCGGAGGCCGTCGCCCGGGTACAGACCTGGAAGAACGAGATCGCGCAGGTGAAGCTCGTGGTGGACGACGTGGCGGTCGCCATCGACGGGGCGGTGCAGGACGGCTTCGCGCAGATGTTCGAGGCCATCGGCAGCGGCGCCAAGTCGGCCAAGGACGCCTTCGCCGACTTCGCCCGCTCGGT
>JAJZQO010000062.1 GCA_021847575.1 Bacillota bacterium
CCAACCTCATGGCTGCAACGAGGGCGACGGAAGCCCTGTGGCCACCGCAACCGGGCAAGATAAGCCCTGCCCGCCTCTTTGGCAGCAAACCTCGCTTCGAACTCGAGTAGGTTGCGCGGGTAGTCCTCCACGGCCCAACGCGCTATGTAGCAGGTACTGGGTCAAGGGGATACCCAGATCGGGCGAATGGGTGAACTGCATGCCGATTGTCTTCAAAGCTGTGATGCCCCACGGGGAGGAACTGCTGCCTCATACGGCCGAGGACGCCGGCCTCATGGTGCTCCGCCGGGCCATGGCCGCGATCGGCCGAGCTTTCAGGACGTGCGCCGTCGACCTGCTCCTTGTCGCGAGCCCACACCATCTGCGCATCCCCGGCCATCTCGCCATCGCGGACACCGCATACGTCGAAGGCGAGTTGGCGTCGTATGGCCGGGCGTACGGACTGCGCCTCCAACTCGATCGAGCGTTCAACCGGACCTTGGCGGATGCCGCTGCGGCGGCAGGGCTGCCTGCGGCCAGGGTCTCCTTCCAGACGACCGACGGCCCTCTCTCGACACTGCCGCTTGACTTCGGCTCGATCGTGCCTCTCCACTTTCTCGCCGGCGGTCAGCCCCTGCCGAGGCTCTGCCTCGTCGGTCCGCCACGGGACCTGGGCCTGCGGCCCCTGGTCCGCCTTGGTGAGCAGATCGCGATGCGAAGCGGCCTACGCCGTGTCGCATTGATCGCCAGCGCCGACCTCGCGCACGCGCACCTGGCCGATGGGCCGTACGGCTTGGATCCCGCGGCGGCTTCCTACGACGCACTCGTTCAGGCGGCGGCCCTGGCCGGGGACCTCTCGCCTCTCGCGCGACTTCCCATCGACTTCCTCGCCACCGCAAAGCCGGACGCCCCGTGGCAACTTGCCATCCTGCAGGGCGCCATGGCGGGCCCGCATGCGGTCCACGACTTCGCGTACGCGCGCCCCAGCTATTTCGGCATGCTGGCCGCCCGGTTCGAACCTCTGTGATTGGCCCCGGGTACAACCGCCCAGTTGGTCTCCGGGGCGCTGTGCCATGAGGCGTGGCGACTTATCCTGTAACAAGTAAAGTTTGTGTCTGGGAGTGGTCACCATGCGGGTGCGTGGACAGCCGTTTTGCGATCTCTGGCCATCGGATCAGAACGGGCGCCTGCTCGGCGGCGCGCTTCTCCTGGTCTGGGGGCTGTCGCTGGCCCTCACGGGGCTCGGCTTGCAACACAGCGCCTTCGCCAGCGCGTTCCAGTTGTACTGGCCCGCCCCGTTCATCGCCTGGGGGTTCTTGGGCTTTCTCTGGCACCTTGCGCGCGGCACGTCGGGCATGCTGTTCCATCTCCTGGTTGCCGCTCTGGCGGGTCTCGTGGAGGTGGACACGCTGCGGATCGCGCACCTCGCAGTCGGCACGCTGTTCATCGCGGTCCTGCTCGGCGGGTTGGGTCTCGGCGTTCTGCGCACTGCGCACCGGAGGCATTGGGCATGAACGGCGCAGATGAATGGCACGTCTGGCGCGAGTTCAGTTTCCGCGTGCTGATCGGTTATCTGCTCCTGGCCTGGGGCCTGATCCTCGCCATGCGCGGCCTCGGCCTGAGCGGCAGCCCTGTCGGCCAGATCGCGCAGACCTACTGGCCGGTTCCGGTCATGGCCTGGGCGGTCCTGGGCCTCATCCACCGGCTCGCGACGAGAAGCGGCGGAGCGCTCCTCTACCTGCTCGTCCTGCTGCTCGCGGTGCTCGTCCAACTGAGTTCTCTGCACATCGGCCATTTCGATGCGGGAACGCTCTTCTGGGCGATCGTCGTGATCGCCTTCGCCTTCGAGGTGCTGCGTGGGCCGGGCTGGAGGCGGGACTGGCGACGAGCATGGCGCGGCCACGGGCGGCGTTGGCGCTACGGTATCGGCGATGTCGACGTCACGGTCGATGCGAGTGGCAGCAGGCGCATCTTGCATGAGGGTCACCTCATTGGCGACATCCGGCTCGATCTCTCGCAGGTACAGCTGGAGGACGGCGAGACACCTTTCGAACTGAACGCGCTGATCGGCGACATCACCGTTCTCGTGCCGACAGACCTGCCCGTATCGGTCGCGGCAGAGGTGACGGTGGGCGACATACGGGTGTTCCGCCAGACGGCCGACGGCCTGGGCAGGCGCCTGACCTACCAGTCGCCAGGCTACGAGACCGCGACACGCAAGGTGCGCATCATGGCCCACCTCCTCGTCGGTGACATCACCGTCCAGCAGTTCTGATGGCCAAGGAGGTAGGGCACACCGCAGCCGGCACGCTAGGCATCGAATGGCAGATCGCCGAGTTCGGCCTGGTCATCGGAGCGGCCGCGGCGCTTGGCGCACTCGCCCTGGCCCATGCGTCTCTGCCTATCCTGCTCGCAGGCGCGGGGCTCGGCGCCGTCGTCGGCGGAGCGCTGGGCTTCCTGCTCGCGCGCCCGCTCAAGCGCGACCTGCGCGAGCTCTCGCTTTACGCCGCTCTGCTGGCCCACGGTCAGCTGGACGTGCGGCTACCCGGCGAAGGAGCCGGCGAGTTGCGCTACCTGATGCGCCAACTGGACGCCATGGCGGCTTCCCTGGCGGAACAGGTGGCAGCTGTGCGTCGGCTCGCGGCCGAGCGCCAGGCCTTAGCGCAGCAGGCCGAGCAGGTTGCCGTACTCGAAGAGCGGCATCGCCTGGCCCGCGAACTGCACGACACGGTGAGCCAGGAGCTGTTTGCCCTCGCCATGATGCTTGGCGCGATCCGCCTCGGCCTCGACGAAGCTGGCGCCGAAGCCGCGGAGCAACTCGGCCGCGCCGAGGAGACGGCACGCAGGGCCCAGGCCAGCATGCGCGGCCTGATTCGGGCACTGCGGCCGGTGGAACTCGGCAGCCGCAGCCTTGCAGCCGCGCTGGAAAATCTACTCGAGGAAGTCGGGGAACGGCAGGGCATCGAGACGGAACTGCACGTCCAGTTGCAGGACCCCCTGCCTCCGGGGGTTGAGGACGCACTCTTCCGCATCGCGCAGGAATCGGTCTCGAACGCCGTGCGCCACGGCCAGCCGACGCGCATCAGCGTGACGCTTCGCCGCAGCGGCACTGACCTCTCGCTGGCGGTAGCCGACAACGGCGCCGGTTTCGATGCGCAGCGGACCTCAGCCCATATCGGGCTTGGCAGCATGCGCGAACGGGCCGCCGAGATCGGCGGTCAGCTCGTCATCCAGAGCCGGCCCGGCGCCGGCTGCACTGTTCAGCTGCGCCTGACGGGACTCGCGGCGGCCGTCGAGGAGGATGGGGTATGAAGGTCCGCATTGTTCTGGTCGACGACCATGCCGTTGTGCGCCAGGGACTGGCCGCGCTGATCGCCACCCACCCGAGACTGGAGGTGGTCGGCGAGGCCGGCAGCGGCGAGGACGCCGTTCCGCTCTGCCGCCGGCTACAGCCCGACGTCGTACTGCTCGACATGATCATGCCGAAGATGAATGGCGTCGCCGCAGCCTCGGCGATCAAGGCGGCCGCCCCCGGCAGCCGGGTTCTGCTCCTGACGAGCTACGCGGAATCCGACCTCGTGCGGCCGGCCCTAGCCGCGGGAGCGGACGGCTACCTGCTCAAGACGGCCTCGGCCGACGGCGTGTTGCAGGCCATCCTCGCCGTCGCGCAGGGCCAGCAGGTGCTGGACGCCGTCGCGCTGGACGCCCTGCGCCAGCCGATGGCGTCAGATGTCAGCATGCGCGAGCAGGAAGTGCTGCACCTGATCGCCCAGGGTCTCGGCAACGCGGAGATCGCGGATCGGCTCGCCATCACGGTGCGCACCGTCAAGGCGCATGTGTCGAGCCTTTTGCAGAAGCTGGACCTCGAGGACCGCACCCAGTTGGCCATCTACGCCTTGCGCCGGCAAAACGGCCACTAGGCGCCGCGCCGCCGCATCGCCTGGACGAGCTCGCCCGTTCGCAGACCTGCCCGCTCGGCGGCGAACAGCAGCGCTCCCTGCACGGCATCGAGGCTGCCGCGGGGTGCGGCGCCCGCCGCAAAGTGGCGCCGCAGCGCCCTGCCGAACGCCTCG
Source organism: Bacillota bacterium (assembly GCA_021847575.1). Classification (GTDB taxonomy): domain Bacteria; phylum Bacillota; class Sulfobacillia; order JAJZYS01; family JAJYTV01; genus JAJZQO01. Next base: position 4,053 of record JAJZQO010000062.1, read on the forward strand.
CGATAGTCCCGCGGACCGGCGCGCAGCAGCGACCCGTAGCGTCCCACCGGCGATCCCGGCGCCAAGCCCTGCGCAGCGAAGTAACGGCCCGCGGCAGTGCCGAGACGGGCGCCCATGCGCCTGAGGATCTGCCGCGCGCGAGCATCGCCCTCGCCGGCCAACTGCGCGCAAAGCGGGGCGACGAACAGCGCGATCTGCCAGGGCGGCAGATCCTGTCCTTCGGTCGCGCGCGCGAGGGCAACATAGTCGGGCAGACCGAACACGGCGAGGATGCGTTCGGTCAGCCGGGTCGGCGGCGCGGCCCCTTGCGCGGCGAGGATTGCCTCTCGCACGGCCAGCGTCGCGATGTCTCCCGCGCCGCCCTCGGGTCCCGTAAAGTCGTTCAACGCCAGCAGGCGGCTCATCTTGCCCTCCTTGCGCAGGGCAACGGCAGCGCCGGTACCGCTCGCCACCACACCGACGGACAGGCCCGGGGTAGCCCAGAGCGCGGCGGCAATGTCGTTCTCGACATGGACGCCGTCGACGCCGAGGCGTTCGCGGAGGCCTCCCTGCAGCAGTTCGACGTGCTCCGGCAGATCGACGCCGGCCAGGCATGCCCCCACAACATCGGCCGGACGGCCGGATGTCGCGGCGAATACCGCCTGCCGCACCGCCTCGACGGCACCCTCGACGCCGACGGCCTGATGGTTCGAGGGCCCCGCCTGGCCCCTGCCCAGGACGTCACCTTGGTGCGTCATCGCGAGGGCGCGGGTGTGCGTGCCGCCACCATCGACGCCGACGAGGACGGTCATCGCAGGTCCGGCCAATAGCCACGGTTGGCGGCCGCCAGGTCGTCCAGGAGGCCCACCGCCACATCGGCGGCCCCGATCAGCGGATGGCACATCAGGGCCTCCAGGGCCTTGCGGCGCGATCCGCGAACGGCTGCCTCGACGCATAGCCGCTCGTACTCCTTGACGGCGAGTGCGATGCCGCGCAACAGGCGCGGCATCGGGGCCTGCCTGGGCACCGGCCGGATGCCGGCCAGGCTCACCTCGGCATTTCGCTCGACCACGTCGTCGTCGTCGAACTCGCGAAGGGCTCCGCCGTTCGGCAGGTTCAGGACGAGCGTCGCGGGCTGGATCCCCAAAAGCGCCGCCATCGCGTCGACCGCCACCTCCGAGTAGTAGGCGCCGCCGCGCTGCGCGAGTTCCGCCGGCTTTTCCGCCAGGGAGCTGTCGGCATAGCGGCGGAACAGCTGCGCCTCGATGGCTTGGACGCGCTGGGCGCGCGTGCCGTCCGCGGAGGCGGCCGAGGCCTCGGCGTGCCGCAGGGTGGGGCCGGGGAAGAAGAAGTAGTTCAGGTAGGGGTTCGGGAAGAAGTCCAGCCCTGCGAAAAACCCCTGCGGCGGCTCGAACTCGGCAGCGACCTGCCGCAGTTCCTCGTCCGGTGCGCCGCTCGCCAGCGCGAGGGGTGTGACGTCCTGTCCGGCCACGCGCATCCAGCTGCCTGTCAGGTGGTTGAGGCCCGCCGCCTCGAGTTCCACCGACGCCTCGGGCACGTGTGCCCGCAGGGCCAGACGGCGTTCGGTGATGCGCGCTATGTTGCACAGGCCCACTGCCTGCCTGTAGCCTGCGGAACAGATCGCTTGGGTGACGAGTCCCGCCGGGTTGGTGAAGTTGAGGAGCCAGGCCTGCGGCGCGAGCGTCGCCATCTCCTCGGCAACCCGGAGCGCCACGGGGATCGTGCGCAGGGCGTTCGCGAAACCGCCGGCCCCGGTCGTCTCCTGACCCAGCAGGCCGTGACGCAACGGGATGCGTTCGTCCTGGGCACGCATCTCGAGCCCGCCCACCCGCAGCTGGCTCAGGACAAAGCTTGCCCCGTCCAGCGCGGCACGCCGGTCCTCCGTGACGGGAAAGCGCACTTGCCGCCCGAGGCGTTCCGCCATGCGCCGCGCCAGGCCTGCGATCGTGTCCACCTTGTGACGCCCCTCGGGCACGTCGACAAGCCACACCTCGTCCACGGGGAGCTGCCGGCGCAGCAGCCCGTCGACAAGCTCGGGCGTATAGGAGCTCCCGCCTCCGAGCACCGCGATCTTCATGCTTCGAGCGCTGCCGGATTGAAGTGCAGGAAAAAGGGGTGCAGCACCTTGAACGCCTCGAAGAAACCCTCCTCACCCTGGGACAGCGCCTCGACGAAGCCCCTGACCTGCACCAGGGCAGGGGGCGGAAACTGCGTCTTGTGCTCCGCGATGGCCTGCCACTTCACCTTCCAGTACTGCCCGGCGGGGACGCGCGTGTTCGCATGGGCTGTGCCGTAGAATCCCACGATCGGCTGGGCGACAGCCGGACCGGGCGCCTCCGGAACGTGCGGGAACTGCAGAAAGCTCACGGCCTCCGCCACCGCGAGGCCGACGGCGCGATGGTCGGGATGGGCCTCGTAAGGCAGCCACGGATCGCAGGTGAGGACCAGGTCCGGGCGGAAGTCCGCGATCTCGGCCATCAGCTGGGCGCGCAGCCCCGGCATCGGACTGTCGAGCAGATCCCGATGCCCCAGATGACGGTTGTCGAAGACGCCGAGGGTGGCCGCCGCGGCTTCTGCCTCCGACCGCCTGAGGCGGGCCAGCTCGGTCGGCGCCAAAGCGGGGTCCATCGTACCCATGCTGCCATCGGTGACCGTTACGTACCGCACGGCGCGGCCCAAGTCCCGCAGCCTGGCGATCAGCGCGCCTGCGCCGATCTCGTTGTCGTCCGGATGCGGCTGGACGGCCAAGACGCGCTGTGCGGAAAGGATGTCGGGCCTCGGCATGTGCACGGCCACGAGTTTCATCTCCTTTGCGGCTCCCGGCTTCTAGGGCAGGCGCGCCGTTTCCTGCGCCGCCAGGGAGACTGCCGAGCCATGGCGAATCATCGTTCCATCCTGCGGCGCTAGGGGGGGGGCCTCGTGACGTTCGTCCTGCGTGCTATGACCCCATCCGACGCCGAGGCGGTTGCCGCCCTCGGCATCGATCCGCAGCTTCGGCACGGCTTCACCGAGGCGGACCTGTTCGTCTATCCGACTCATGAGACGTGGCTCGCCGAGCGGGGCAGCCAGGTCGTCGCGGCGGCCAGGCTCTGCCTCGCGCCCCATTCCGGCATGGCGCTTCTGACCGACCTGTCCGGGGACCAGGGCGCTCTGCTCGCCCTCGTGAACGAGCTTGGCCAGCACGCGCTTGGACATGGAAGCGTGATGGTGCAGGCCGCCGTCCCCACGGATTCGGGCATCCGCGCGACGCTTACCGCCAGGGGCTTCGTACTTCAGCGGCGCGTTGTGCACATCCATTGGCAGTTGCCCGCTCCCCCACCCGGCGAGCCCCCGCATGGCATCTCGTTCGCGGAGGAGACACCCGACCCCGAAGAGTACGCGCGGCTGGCCGTCGCGGCCTACCGCGGATCCTGGGACTGGCTCTTCGAGCACTGGGGAGGAGACGTCGCTGCCCGCCGCAACTTCGCGAGGCTGTTCGAGTCACCGCGAGACGAGCGCTTCATCGGGGCCAGGCAAAGTGGCGAACTGATCGGATTCGTCAGCGCCGGCAGCGGCGAGGTTGTCCCTGGCGACTTCTCCACGTTCGGAGTGCTTGTCCGCCCGAACATGCGCGGGCAGGGCATCGGCGGGTACCTTCTGCTCAGGGCTCTGAGCGCCGTGTCGTCTCGTGGCATGGCCACGGCGGAGATTCATACGACAGCCCCGCCGCAAGGCGATCCCCCCGCAGTGCGCCTGTACCTGCGCTACGGCAAGCGGCGCGGCGACATCGCCATTCTGCGGCGGCCTGGCGAGGCCTAGCCAGGCGCCGTCGAGGCACCGCGCGCCTCTCGCCTGCGTATGCTGGCCAGCGAAGCCGGCATTGGCAAGGAGGTCGCCGTCATGCCACAGTGGCTTGCCAGCCAGGCGCACAATTTGAGTCGCTGGCTCGATCGGAGAGCCACGCTGCTGGAGGCTCAGGGGAATCCGCCACTCGCGACGCCCATCTCAGCAGATCCGATAGCCGCCCCACCTGCGAGTGGGCCAGCGGCGGCACCGCAAGCCGCGCCGCCGGACGCAGCCCCGCAGGCGGTGCCGCGCCCGGCCCGCGGTCCCGTGCCCTCGTATCCCGTCGCCGCCGTGTCCATGCCAGCGGCCACCATCTGGCGTGCCTCTGTCTCCGCCAGCACGTTCCCGTCCCAGGCACCACTCGCCGCGAGCGTCGGTGCGCCGTTCCAGCCGGTGCTCGCCACCGCCGCCCCGCACGTGTTCCAACGCTGGCCGACGCACGAGGGCCAAGCGGTCAGCACCACCGTAAACGAGTATCCCTGACGCCACCGCTGACTCGCCGTCGGCGGGCCAGAAGAGGCAGGAGCCCGAACCTGAGGTTCGGGCTCCTGCAAGCGTCAGAAGCACTGTTGCGGGAAGAGCGGGCCGGGCGGGCAGGGCGGCAGCGGCAGCGTCACGCAGGGCGCTGGCGAGCACGTTCCGTAGGTGGGGACCAGGAGTTGCGTGGGGGCTATCGACGAGAACGTGGAGCATATCACCACACCAGGGGTGCACACGTTGCCATCCATGATGGCCGGTGGCAGGCAGGTGGCGCTGACCACGGTGCAACTCTGCGTCGTTCCGCTTGGGCCGCAGAGGGTGACCGTCTTGAGCATCGTCACGGTCGCCGACGTGGTGCAGGTGGTGACGGTCGTGGTGATCGTGAACTGTACCGTGGCCGAGATCAGGAATGTGGCGTTGATGTAGTTGGTCGTGGCGGCGGGGGTGCTGCTTTGGAAGCTGCAGTTGGCTCCGGTCACCGTGCAGCTGATGCCTGTCACTGTTCCTGTGGCACAGGTGTCGGGCAACGGAGCGCAGAGCTGCGACGTCGTGTCGGACTGGATGCAGTAGTCGTACACCTTGTCAACCAGGATGCAGTCGATCTCCGTGGGCGGTGGGCATCCGGTGGACGGGCAGGGACCCGGTGTTACCGCCAAGGTGATTTCCCTCCTTCGAGTGGTCTCAGTCCTTTCTATGTCGACACGTTTCGTTGGGTTACTTGGCGATGACGGAAAAACGCGCAATTTGGCCGCACGGCGACGTCTGGGTCGGGGAACGTTTCGGCCAGGTATGGTATGGCGCAGCCGGGCGGACAGACAGAGCTCCGCCCGGCTCGGTGTCGCCGCTCATCGGGCCGCGCTCGGTCGGCGGGCCCGTGCTCTGGCTCGACGCCCGTGGCACGCTCACGGGCCCGTCGGGCCCGACGCCGCTTGCTGGCCTGATGCTGGCGGCGGGGGACCCTGGGCTGCTCTTGGCGGTCCGCACGGATCGCGTGCTGCTGCTCACCTCGGAGGATTCCTGCACGAGCGTGGAGCTGCCCGCTCCCCCTTTGGCCATTGCGGGTCTCGCCGCGGGCAGGGCTGGTCCGTTCCTAGGTCTCGTGGCGCTGCGCGAAGCCACCTACGGGCTGATCTGGCAGTCCGGCGGCGGCGTCACGCTGCAACCACTTTGCGAAGGGACTGCCAGCGACGTCGTGCTGCTCAGAGGCACGCCGCCGCTCGCAGCGGTGCGCCAGCGAGCCGGAGCCGCAGATCGGCTGCTGACTTTCATGTGCAACGCGGCGCCTTGGCGGAGCTGGTCGCCGCTGCCGCCTCTCCTGATCGCAGGCGACCAACCGTCGCGGATTCGCCAGACCGAGGGCGGCCCCTGCGTGCGCGTAGGGCCGGGAGCCTGGCTTGTGCACCGGCTCGGAACCTGGAGCCCATTGGCGCTGCCCGAGCAGGAAGGTGTGCCGACCCTACACCACGCCAGGTACGGGGCGTTGGAACATGTGCCGTGGCCTGACAAGGAGCATATCCCAGTACAAGTAAAGTTGGCGGTTACGCGACGTCGCTACGGGAACCCGGAGCTTATCCGCCTGGAGAACTCGTCCCAGGCCAAGGGCGACTTTGTCTCGAAAGGCAATGGCGGGTAGTCTCGGCAGCAGGAGGTGTCTCTTTGCAGAAACTGCGCATTGTCCCACTCGCGCTTGCCTTAGGGCTTCTGCTGCCAGCGGTACCAGCTTTCGCCGCTCCAGCGTACACGACCCAGGGCAGCACCACCTACTTCGCGTCTACCCTGGCTTCGCCTCTCCTCGCCTACCCGACCGCGAGCCCGTGGACGCCAGCCTTCGCGTCGGGCACCACGCAGCCGGCGACTTCCCCCAGCGCAAGCCTCGGTTACGTGAGCGGCTCGACGACGTACTTCGTGCCCAGTCTCAGCGACCTGCTCGTGCAGCCGAGCTACGCGACGCCATACTTCAACAGCGTCCCGTCCACCTGGACAAGCTCCGGCACCGCGACGTCCCTTTCCACCGCAACCAGTGCCGGCACCGGGTCGGCGACCGCGTCGGGCCAGACCACCGTGGCGCCGGCACCCGACCCGAACGCTTCCCTTGCGCAGCAGTTCCTCTCGCTCGTCAACGAGTTTCGCGCTCAGAACGGGGTCGGCACGCTGGCTGACAGCCCGCTCCTCGACCAGCTGGCGCTTGCCAAGGCGCAGGACATGGTCGAGTACGGCTACGTCGCCCACTACTCGCCACGCCTCGGCTGGCCGATGAACCAGGAGACCGCCGCGGGCTTCAGCGCCCAGTCCATGGGAGCCGAGAACATCGCCGAAGCGGGCACGATTCAGCGAGCCATGATCGATCTGGAGTCGGACCCCGGCCACAGGGCCAACCTGCTGGACTCGGCGTTCACCCAGACGGGAATCGCCGTTCTGCCTATCACCGGTGGCGTCCTCGTGGAGGAGCTTTTCGCCGGCCCGAGCTACTGACGGATCGCGAAACCCCTGGCGTGCATAGCCTGCGCCGGGGGTTTTCGCATGCTGGTTACTCTCTGCATGATCGTCCGCGACGAGGCGGATGAACTCGCCGACTGCCTTGCCTCAGCTAAGCCTGCCGTCGACGAGATCGTCATCGCCGACACCGGCTCGACGGACAACAGCAGGGAGATCGCGCGGGCATTCGGCGCCGTCGTGGTGGAGTCGCCCTGGCGCGAAGATTTCGCCGAGGCGCGCAACGCCGCCCTGCGCCGAGCCCACGGAAACTGGGTTCTCGCGCTCGACGCCGACGAGCGTCTCGAAGGCGACGCCGACGCCTTGCGCCAATGGCTCAGACGCACTTCGGCGATCGCCGGCCAGGTCACGATCCGCAATCTCCTGCCTGGCGACCGCGAAGAAAGGCATGCCGCGGTTCGCCTGTTCCGGCGATTGCCGGGCGTGCAGTACGAGCGGCGCCTGCACGAGCAGGTCGTCGGCAGCCTGCTGGCGGCGCGCCCGCGGGGAATCATCTCGTCGGCGCCGATCAGCATCCTCCACCGCGGGTATATGCCGCAATTCGTCGGCGGCCGGCACAAGAGGGAGCGCAACCTGCAGCTCGCCCGCACCGAGGTCGCCGAACGACCTGACGACCCGTTCGCCGCCTACGCCCTCGGCGTCGAGCTGATGGCACAGGGCGATTTCGCTGCGGCAGCGGACGAACTGCAAAGGGCGCGCGAGCTCACGCGAGGCGTCGAGGCGTGGCAGAGCAGGCTCTACAAGCTTGAGGCTTCGGCACTCCTGCAGGCAGGCCGAGAAGAGGACGCGCTGCGCATCGCACTCCAGGCTTTGCGGCACTTCGCGCGCTTCACCGACCTGCACTACCTCGCGGGCGTCCTGCTTGCACGCGCCGGCCGCCCGCGGGACGCGGAACGGCACTTGCGGCGCGCCCTTGCGCTCGGGCCCGCCGCAACACCCCCCTTCGACGGCACCGACCCAAGGCTTGGCCGCGACGAGGCCTGGTTCATGCTCGGCAAGTTGCTGGGTGAACTCGGTCGGGCGGAGGAGGCGCTTTCTGCGCTGAAGGAGGCTGTGCGGCTGTTGCCGGGCGATCTTGGCCATGTCCAGGCCCTCGTGGAACAACAGCTCGGGCTCGGCGCCGACCCTGCAGAACTGTGGCGCGACCCACCGCCGCAGGCGCTCGAGGTGGCTGCCGCGCTCTATCGCCTGGCACGCTGGAGTAATGCCCTCGCCGCGTTTGCCGAGGCCGAGCGCGCGCGCCCCAACCTTCCCCGCCACCTGCACCTGCTTCAGGCGCTCTGCCACGTACACCTTGGCGACGGCGCGAAGGCCTGGCGCGAACTGTCGCGTGCTGCGCCGCTGCTGCCGGAAACGCGCCGCGACGTGGTGGCTCAGGTTCAGTGGGCACTCGGACTAAGCGATGTGCAGGAACTTCCCCCGGAGCAGGCTGCCGCCGTCGCTGGCTTGCAGCGAAGCCTTTCCATGGCGCGCGAGAGAGAGCCCGAACCCGCCCAGGTGACGCCACCCACGGCCGATATGCGGCCCATCGGGCGCATTTCGTCGCCAATCTGGCAGTCGGGCGAAAAGATCCCAGTCTCAAACGTCGCCGGGTCACACGACGGTCGGAGGGATCGGCCCGCAAGTGGGCGAACTCGAAGATGAAGCATCGTGTAAGGAGGATTCCGCTGTTGCGCCAGTTCCGTATCTTGACCCTTGGCCTGGCCAGCGCCCTGGTACTGGCCGGCTGTGGCACGCAAAACAGCCGGACCGTCGCTGAGAACGAAGCCTTGAACGTGATCCACGGCGCCAAGCGGGTGGTCAGCTACCCGATACCGGCTTCCGAGGTCCTGGCGTACCTGCCCAAGTACGCCAGAACCGTCGGCAAGCCTGCTTACACGTTCACCATCCGACAGCAGGGCAACGGGCAGCCCCTCTGGGTGATCGCCGGTCCATCCGGCGCAGAGCCGCTCAAGATCTTTTCGGATCTCGCGTCCTCCGCCCGCCACGCGGCGGAGCTGGACGCGCCAGCCGCCCAGCTCGAGACGCTCGGCCGGGGCGCTCTCGGCCGGTTGAAGCTCTCGATCATCGGGGCGCACCTGCAGCGCGTCGGGGGCAAGGTCCTGCGCAAGCTCGGTCTGAAGCTGCCTCGGCCCTCGTATGAAGTGCTCGCCGTTGTTACGCTGCCGGCGCGTGCGAGCGCGTCGCATCTCGACGTGGCCCACTTCGTGATCGCCGGCGGCAAGGTCGTAGGCAACTATGGAGGCAGCCGCTAGGTCCATGTGCGCAAGCGCCACCCCAGCCGCCGTTCCGCGAGAGATCCGGACCGGCGGCTTTGCCGTGTCCCCGCTGGCGCTCGGCCAGTGCCCTTTGGGCGATGAACCGCATGCGGGCGGGCGGACTTGGCGCGCTCTTCCCGCACGGCAACCCAGTCGCGATTTTGCCTGCGCAAAGGCGCGCCTCGCAAATTCCCTGCGATAGGCACCCTTCCAGGCAACCGCCTCCCCGTCCCCCCTTCCTGCTCGCCTTGGTCATGCGCGCAAGCGGACGCCAAACCAAGGCAGCGTCCACATGTGGCCCTGCCCGCAGGAGCCGCAGTCACCGATGACGGCAAGATGGGTCGGACAGACGCCACGGCCCTTTGTCCTCTGGCACCTGCGCGAGAATGTTGAGGCCGAATTGGGTAGCCTAGGGTTGCACCCGTCGTTTCTCATACCTATACTAGTATATGTCTGACGCCGCCACCCAAGGTGGTGTAGCCGATAGAAACCCTGCGGAGCATGCCCAGCCATGGCCGCAACGAAAGGAAGGTGCAACCTTTGGCCATCCTGCCGACGAACGTCAAGCAGCAGGTGCAGGAGATGTTCTCCGAGATCGACCAGCCCATCAAGATGATCCTGGTCGACGAGGGCGGCAACTCCGAACTCGACCAGCTGATGACAGAACTCGACGCGCTGAGCGACAAACTCAGCTACCAGCGCGCCGGGGTCGCCGAGGCTAGCCGGTACGGCCTCGATGAAGAGTCTCTTCCCTCGATCCTGCTGGAGGGGCCCGAGGGAGTTTCCCGCGCGCGCTTCACAGGTGCCCCGGCGGGTCACGAATTCGGCGTCCTGATCCAGGACATCGTCGATCTGTCCCAGGGGCAGATCACGCTGTCCGATGCGACCAAGCGCTATCTGGAATCGCTGACCGAAGATGTCCACCTGCAGGTGTTCACCACCCCCACCTGACCGTACTGCCCCCGGGCGGTACGCCTGGCACACCAGATGGCTATGTACTCGCCACACGTCGTGGCCGAGATGGTCGACGCCAACGAGTTCTGGGACCTTACACGCAAGCACAACGTTCACGGCGTGCCGAAGACGGTGATCAACGAGGGCAGGCACTACCTCGAAGGTGCCGTGCCGGAGGATCATCTCGTCAAAGCCATCCAGGCAGTCGTCGGTTCCTGAAGGACGCATGCGAAGACCCCGCCCGATGGGCGGGGTCTTCGCATGCGTCGGCGGGTCAGTCCTTGTGGCTTGCGTCGATATGGAGAGCCGAGTAGAGCGGACACATGCCCGAGATGCCGGTGACGAGACCAAGCAGGCCGAGAATTGCGAAAATGATCGTTCCTACGGTGCCTCCGAGCTGGACGATGGCGAGGATTGCAAAGATGACTCCGAACGTCGCTCGGATCGCGCGCTCGGTTCCGCCGATGTTGACGTTCATTCGGACGCCTCCTTGGTGGCCGCGGTACGGCCGCCCATGCTGCCAACGCCCGTAGTATAGCGCAGTGTCCCCGCCCTGCCCAAGGCCAATCGCACAGCGCCATGGCGCGGTGTATCTGCAACACGTCCGGCATGACAAGCGGGAGATCGGGATGTTTTGATGGACACGGTGCCGTGATCGGAGTACTGGCCGAGGACGGGGAGGGGAAGGACAGCATCTTCTGCTGGAGGGCCCTGAAGGCCCAGCCCTGATCCTCATTGCGGACGGCTAGGGTCTCCGTCCACGCCGTTGCGATGTTCGCCATGTCGAGCGTGTCTACAGAACTTGCCGGTGGAATCGGCACCCTCATGCAAAACCACGTAGACGCCATGCCCGGGTTTTGGCAATATGGGTCCGCGCAGCTTCCGAGGCTGCGGCGCCGACAACGCGTCTCACTTCAGATTATGCCAACATCCCCGGCTTTCAGCGAGGTGAAAGGGAGGGGTAGTTTCATGGAGGTTCGGGTAGGAAAGGGTCTCTTTTATCCCGCCCACACCGTTCGGGATGCCCTGATGAAGAGGGGTGTGACAAGAATTGTCCTCGCCCCCGGCACCCACGCCGTGGGCGCCCTCAGCATTCAGCGAACGCTCTCCATCTCAGCTGAGCCCGGTGCGGTCCTGGAGGGAACCCTGTTCGCGCAGGGAGTCCGGCTCGAGTTGGTCGACATCACCGTCGTCGGGCGGATCGTAGCCAACGCCAGCAGTCTTGTCTCGCTCCACGGATGCTCCGTGACCTCGATGCAGACGACGCCCCTTTACGTGGCACCCAACGGGGCGATGGAGCTCGTGGATACCGAGGTTATAGGCGGGACGCCCGATCAGTTCACGGTGTTTGCCGACAACCAGTCGCGATTGAGTGCCCATGGGGGTGGGTTCACTGCCGGGAGCTATACCGCTCTAGCTACCTG
>JAJZQO010000135.1 GCA_021847575.1 Bacillota bacterium
ACGTGCCAGCCCTTGCCGAGCAGCTCGCTGTACTGCTCGGTCGGCGAGATGACGGTCCACTGGTAGGCTTCGAGGAATCCAGAGATCTTTTGCAGCACAGCCTCTGAGCCCGGCACTTCGTAGCGCGTCAGGGGTTGGGCTGGCGCGAAGCCCGCAACGATGCCGCCCGCAGCCAGCAGCAGGGCGAGCCCTTGCGCCGCGGCGGGGTATTGGCTGCGGTTGGCCACCAGCGACAGCGCGATCCCGCTGAGCAGCGGCAGAGCGACGAGTCCAGGCAGGTCGCCGAGCGAAAGCACGCTGCCCAAGGTCCCTGGCAGCGGCAGGAGGCAGGCGCCGCCGAACGCGAGCAGCACGAGGCCGATGCCGAGGTAGAGCGGCGCATCGTCGCGCAGGGTCCGCCAGCGCCAAAGCGACACCGCGCTGAGCACTAGGCCAACGGCCAGGAGCAGTGCCACCCCGCCCGGACCGGAGAGCCACTCTGGCGGTGGCGCGCCGGGGAGCGCGGGTGCAGCCATCAGGATGGCCGCGGGCGGGTGGTGCCCGAGCAGACCGATCGCTACCGGCAGGAGGGCGACGGTGCTGCCTGCGAAGGCGGCGAGCATGGCCCGCGCGGCGATCTGCCTGCTGCGCAGCCAGGGCAGGCCCAGGAGGATCGGCAGGCCCGCCGCAAACGGCCAGAGATAGGGCTGGCTCATCACGGCGGCGAAACCGGCGACAGCGGCGATCGGAACGGCGGAGGGTGAGCTGCGCTGCAGGGCGCGCAAACAGAAGGCCAGTTCCACGAGCAGGTAGAGTGTGCCGAGGTGGAGCGCGAGCGGGTGCCACACCGTGACGGTGCCGATGCCCAGCGCCGGCAGGACGGTGAGGCCCGTGAGCGCGGCCGCGGTGAAGACCGCCCAGGGGCTGTCGGCGACCTCGAGCGCCAGGAGGCCTGCCGCGAGAGGCAGCAGCACGGCCACCGCGGGACCGAGGAAGCGCAGGATGTTGAGGGGGTCCAGGAAGAAACTGGTGGACATGAGCGCCGCGATCAGCGGCACGCCTACGGGGAAGACGCCCTGGCTGTACAGGCCCATGTTCAGGGCGAGCGTCTTGGCCGCGAGCAGTTGTACGTAGCCTTCGGGGGTGCCGGGCGCGCTCTGCGCCAGCAGCGGCGGAAACTGGCGCAACGCGATCAGGGCGAGGACGAGAAAGGCGAGCAGGTTCTCCGCCTTGGCCAGTTTGGTCAGGGCGTGCCTGAGCCAGGGCAGGATCTGCCGCGCCGCATCGAGCGCGAGGGAGGCCAGGGAGTGCTGGCTCTCTGGATCCATGGCATCGAGCATCTTCGCCGCCTGCTCGTCGCGGGCGGCCTTTTGCTTGGCCAGGCTGCCCTGACGGCTCCTCAGGTAGGCCGCGAGGCCGATCGCGAAGGCGACGAGGAGGCCGACGGTCGCAAGCTCGATGCTCGCGGCTGCCGCCAGCAAAAAGCCGCCTGCGAGCCAGGCGCCGCTGCCCAGGACCAGGGCGCGCCAGAAGCGCACGAAGGGGCTCAGCGCCGGATCGCGGCGCAGGAGGACGTACGGCAGCACGCCAAAGGCGACGGCCAGGCCGACAAGCACCTGCAGGGCTGCGCCGACGGCGGCGCCGGCGATCATCGGACCTGGCTGTCCAGGGCCGTGGTGGGGCCGCCTCTGGACAACTCGTAAACGGTCAGGTCGGGTCCCCGGAAGTAGATTTGCAGGGGCCCGTGCGTTGTCTCCCAAGCTGCGAGCCACTTGCGGATCGCGGCCTGGGCCTTCGCGCGGCGCGGCGCCACGACGTGGCGGTAGGCCTTCGCCACCACCAGCCGCCTGTCGACGAAGATGAAGATGCGGCTCTCGCCCACAGGCGCCGCCGCGCCGCCGGCCACGGCGTAGCGCGGCCAGGTGCCGGTCGTCGCGACGCGGCTCGAAAATTCCTCGCCGCGCATGAAGAAGCCCTCGCCATAGGCGTAGTCGAAACCGCTGTCGTCGGATACCGCGAGCCAGCTGCCGCGCTGAAAGCTCGAGCCGATGTCGGCATAGGCGACGACGAAGTCATCCGGCAACCAGCGCGCGGTGGCGAAGGCGTTCCAGGGCACGGGCCGGTATTGGCTCCAGGCCAGGGCGACGAGGGCCGCGGCGCCGGCCAGGGCGAGCCAGCGCGCGGTCGGCACGTGCAGGAGTTCGAAGATTTCTTGCACAGCCGAGAGGCCCATGCCGTACGCGAGCACCTCGCCCAGCGCGACGAGCTCACCAGATCTCGAGGCCAGCACGACGGAGTGGATGCCAAACAGCGGCGCCTCCTGCACGGCGAGGGCGCCGAGCAGCAGGAGCAGGCCCGCGAGCGGCGCACCCAGTTCGGCGCGGCCGGACCGGCCGGCGATCAGCCGGACGGCACGCACGGCAAGCAGCGCGAAGGCGGCGACGAGGGCCACCCGCTCGGGCAGGCCGATCAGAGGGGCGGGAGCGTGGCTGACCGCACCCGCGAACGCCGCGCCGGAACTGTTGAGATGAATGCCCAGGGCGAGCGCCATGCCGAGCGGCACGACGGCGATCAGCACGGCGAGCGCGGTCCAGCGCACGTACCAGCCGAGGGCCCGCCAGTCGACACCGTGCGCGAGCCATGCAGCCAGCGTGCCGGCCACGGCCGCGATGCCCACGTTCAAGGCCACGACCGGATGGGTCAGGCCGGCGACCGCGAGCAGCGAGACCGCCGTCCCGCGGTAGAAGCGGCTGCCGTTCTGCCACGATGCGTAGACGAACCACAAGGTCGGCAGGACCAGCATGTTGCCGAACTCCTGCG
>JAJZQO010000063.1 GCA_021847575.1 Bacillota bacterium
GAGCACCCAGATGCCACTCGCCTGCGCCCACGCGAGAACCTGTGCGATCCGGCCGAGGTAGGCCTGGGAGATCTGGCCCGGCCGGGGTTCGAGTTCTGAAAGGCTGAGCGGCAGGCGCAGAAAATCGAAACCCATGGCTGCCATCTCGCGTAGCGACGTCGCCGTGAGCGGCACGGCCTCGGGATGGCTTGGGTCGTATTGGACCAGGGCGTTGCTGTTCACGCCGCGCAGCAGGACCACCTGGCCCGCCGGTCCGACGATGCTCGTGCCGGACACGTGCAGCGGGAACAGCGCAGGCGAACCGGCCGCCACCGACCGAGGCGGCAGGAGCCCAGCGGCGAGGAGCACCATCAGCACAGCCATGACAAGGCGGCGCATTCCCCCGCCCCCTTCCCCAGTGCCGGCGCACGGCCACCGGCGCAGCACGGTCTCGGCCCCCGGGCCTCGGACCGAGCAGTCCCTCGTCCAACCAGGGGACGCGGCCAGGTGTCTCCTGCCAGCTTCTCGCCGCCCCGGCCGATCCCTCCGCGGATGTCAGGGGCAAGATTTGGCACCCGGCCGCAGGGGTGCATCGCTGCGGCGCCAGCGTGGTGCCCTTCGCGTCAACCGCCGGAGCGGAGCGCACCCAAGCGAACGGGCGCGCCGATGTCTGCAGCTTTCGGCTCAGACGAGGATCGGCTCCCGCCGGAAGGGCGAGAGCAGCTCGCAGCCGCTCTCGGTCACCAGCACCTCGTCCTCGACCTCCGCCCCGCCGAAGCCCGGGCAGCGCAGGCCAGGCTCGATGCAGAGCACCTCGCCAGCGACCAGGCCGCCGGTCTGACCAGGCATCAGGTATGGCCATTCGAGCGTCTCGAGGCCGATGCCGTGACCGAAGAAGCCGGAGAGATACTCGCCCGATCTCGTCGCGTCCGCGGCCCTGCGGATCTCCGCGATCAGACCCTCCACCGTCTGCCCGGCGCGCACCACGGCGAGCGCGGCTGCCTCCACGGTGTGCGCGTCCTCGAGGAGCTGATGGGCCTTCTCGGGGGCCGGCCGCACGAGCACGGTACGCTCGAGGTCGAAGCCGTAGCCACCGGCGGCGCCGACGAAGTCCATCGACACGAGGTCGCCGGCCGCGATGCGCGTGTCGGTCGCCGGCGGCCAGCGCGACCCGACCGCCGAGGCCGCCCCCGTGTGGACGCGCAGATAGCGCACGAAGTCCGCGCCCGCGGCGATCGCCGCTCCCATCCCCGCCGCCGCGACATCCCGTTCGCGCACGCCGGCGCGGATCGCGCCGATCGCCGCCTCGAAGCCCGCCGCGGCCACCTGGGCGGCCCGGCGCAGCCCCAGCACGTCCTCCGGGGACTTGTGGCGCCGCAGGGCATGGAGCTCACGGTCGAGGCTCTGCCAGCGGACGGAGGCGAGCCCCTCGCGCACCCGCGCGAACAGGTCGAAGGGGACGATGTCGGAGCCTGCAGTCCCCCAAAGGGCCCCGCCCCTGCGACCCACGGCAGCGACCACGGCGCCCGCGACGTCCGCCGTCGCCGTGACGTCGAAGAGGGCATGGTCAAACGGGCGGACGAACCGGTCCGTGATGATGAGCGGCTTCGCGGCCCCCTGCAGGACGAGCGCCACCTGCCCGAGCCCGCTGACGCCAGGCGCGTCCGCCGAACTCGGGAACGGCGGCAGGAAGCCCGTCAGGTAGCCGACAGGACCCGGCCTGTCGTAGAACGAGCGGCCGAACACCACGACGCCGGCGAGGTCGGCTTGCGCGGCGACACCAAGAAGACGCGCGATCCGGGACGCGATCTCCTGCTGCGGCAGTTCCATGGCTAACCCGATCCGGGAGGAATAGCGGAGGAAGTCGCCTCCCGCAAGACCATCCGCCTCCCGGACCGATCCCCACCCCTTTCCGAATGGCTTTCTCGACATGTGGTGGCCGCGCGCGAATCCTCGGCCAACCACCCCCCCACCCCGCAGCCGGCGCCGAAGGCACCTGCCGAGCCTCAGCCGCAGCCGTGCCTGACGGCACAGGCCACTTCACATCGTCTTCTCCTCCCATGTCCCGCTACCCTCCGCGAAGCGCTCAAGGCGCAAGCCCGTGACGTCGATGCTTTCTGGCCTGCCGTGGCCGATGATCTCCGCAAGGGCCAGCCCCGCTCCGGGAGCCAGCATCAGGCCCAGTCCGGAGAACCCGGTAATCAGGTAGAAGCCGGGCAGGTCCGGGTGCTCGCCGATGACGCCGCTGAGATCCGGCGTGTTCTCGACAAGGCCTGCCCAGCCGCCTGCGAGCCGCATCCGCTCCAAGAGCGGCACGCGCTGGGCCAGTTCCGGCCAGAGCAGCTCCGCGAAGCGGTCCCTGTCCCAGTCCCAGGAGAATGCAGCCGCGTCGTCGGCGAAGGCCCTGCCGACCAGCAGCTGGCCGCCGGGCTCAGGGTGGAAGTAGAGGCCGCTTGGCGCACCGACGAAGGGGTAGGACTGGAACACGTCCTGAGGTGCCCTGCAGACGTAGACCTGACGCACGACCGGCGTCACGGGCACCTCGACGCCCGCAAGCCTGGCCACCTCCCCGCCCCATGCCCCGGCCGCGTCGACGACGGCGCGGCGCGCCGTGAGGCGCCAGTTCGCGGAGTCCACGCGCGAAGCCCGGCCGTCTGCCGCGTGGATCGCCGTCGCGCGCTCCGGGATGAAGAGCGCCCCAAGCGCCGCAGCCTTCTGCTGCAGACCCTGCATGACCTGATACGGATCGAGGAAGCCGTCGCTCCTGCCGAATATGGCTCCCGTCAGGTCGTCCGTCCTGATCTCGGGGTAGCGCCTGCGCACCTCCGAGGCGTCCAGGCGCTCGAGGGAGACGCCATGCCGCTCCTGAAAGTCGGCGCGTCGCAGGAACGCGGCCTCGTTCTCCTGGTTCATCAGGAAGAGGTAGCCGCTGCGGCGGAAGTTGATCTCGGGTCCGGCGCCGGCTCCGGTCGCGGTGCGGGCCGAAAATTCCTCGAAGAAGCGGATGCTGTAATGTGCGAGCGCGATGTTCACGGCCGTCGAGAATAGGTCGCGCACGCCGCCGGCCGAGAGCCCCGTCGAGGAGTGCAGGTGCATGGGGTCCTGCTCGAACACGGCCACCGATTCGGCGAGTCCGAGCGCGAGCAGATGGTAGGCGAGCGAGAGACCCATCACGCCGCCGCCCACGATGGCGACGTCTACCGTACGTTCCTGCAAGAGCCGCTTCCCTCCCATGGTGATCGGCGCGAGGCCCGACCGGCTTAGGCGTTCAGCACTGGGCTGGCCTGCCCCTCTCCCGCCGCGGCGGCTGCACCCCGCGCCGCAGGGCAACCGATCGCCCGCAGGACACCCGCCGAATCGCCTCTTCGGCGAACGTGCCGCCGTCGCCTGCGGGGCACCGCCGAGGCCCCCGCCACGCGCGAAAAGCCGGGCATCGCCCCGGCTTCGCACAGGGAAGCGCCACTCGCCACGCGAAGTGCCTGCACGGGGTGAAGGCTCTTGACCGTATCCTTGTACGCCAGCGGAGACCGCATGCTGCCGGGAAGGCGCGGGGGCCCCAGACGGCGCCGCCTTCCTGCCGGTCTGGCTTGACGACCCGGGCGACGCCTGCCCGGCCGCTCCCAGCAGCTCGAAAGCGCGCTCGGGCGGGTCGCGGCCCTGTCGGAGCAGTTCGGCACAAGGCTCTCGCGGGACGGCGACAGCCTGCAGATCGCTCTCCGTTGAAGGAGGGCGCAAGACGGAAGAGGACCGCCGGCGCCGGCGGTCCTCTTCCGTCTTCCAGCCTTTTCGCCAACGGCGTTTGGCAACGGTCCTGGCCTCAGTGCGCGCGTCCGCCGAGGTACAGTTCGCCGATGCGCTCGTCGCCGAGGACGCTCCGCGCGGCTCCGTCCAGGAGTACGCGCCCCGATTCCATAACCACGCCGCGATCCGAGGACTCGAGTCCCAGGCGCGCGTTCTGCTCGACGAGCAGGATCGTGCGTCCTTGGCGGCACATCTCGACCATGACGCCGAAGATCTGGCTCAGGATGCGCGGCTCGAGCCCCATCGACGGCTCGTCGAGCAGCAGGAGCTTCGGGTCGAGCATCAGGCTGCGCGCGAACTCCACGAGTTTCTGCTGGCCGCCCGAGAGCGAGCCCGCCTTGTCCTTCGCACGCTCGCGCACGATCGGGAACAGTTCCGACACTTCGGCGTAGCGGCGTTCGAGCAGGGCGCTGTCGCGCAGGATGTAGCCGCCGAGCCGGACGTTCTCGGCCACGGACATGCCCGGGAACAGGCTGCGGTTCTGCGGCACCTGCACGATGCCCGCCTGGAGGATCTGCTTCGGCGCCTTGCGGTCGATCCGCTCGCCAAGGAAGCGCACCTCGCCGAGGCGCGGATGAAGCACCCCGCTCACGAGGCGCATCACGGTGGATTTGCCGGCGCCGTTCGGCCCGACGATGCAGGTGATGGTCCGCTCCTCGAGTGCGAGGTCCAGACCCTGCAGGATGTCGCCGCCGCCGTAGCCCGCGTAGACTCCGCTGATTTCCAGCATGTGGCTCATGCGCCCAAATACGCCTCCAACACCTTGGGGTTCTCCCTGACCTCGCCAGGGGCCCCTTCGGCGATGACCTTGCCGCGCGCCATGACCACAACCCTGTCGGACATGCTCATGACGAACTCCATGTTGTGCTCGACCACCAGGAACGTGATGCCGCGGCGGTTGAGCTCCCGGATGCGGTCGCCGATCTGCACGGTCATCGTCGGATTGATGCCGCCGGCCGGCTCGTCCAGCAGCAGCACCTTCGGCTCGCCGACCAGGATCGTCGCGATCTCGAGCAGCTTCCTCTGGCCGAAGGAGAGCGATCCGGCGGGAACGTCGCGCAGCCTTGCGATCCGCACGAACTCGAGCAGGGCCATCGCCTGGTCGCGCTCAGAGCGCCGCGGCCGCCTGAGCGCCGCGTGGAGGAGCGAGCTGCGGGAGGTGGCGACGAGCACGTTCTCGAGCACCGTCAGGCGCGGGAAGACGCGCACCTGCTGGAACGTGCGGCCGAGTCCCCTGCCGTAGATGCGGTCAGGCGAGAGCCGCTCGATCGCCTCGCCGCGCAGGCGCACCTCGCCCTCGTCCGGCGGGACATAGCCTGTCACGGTGTTGAAGAGCGTCGTCTTGCCGGAACCGTTCGGACCGATCAGGCTGGTGATCGATCCTTCCTCGACGGAGAAGGAGCACGCGGCGAGGGCCTGGACGCCCCCGAAGCGCTTGGAGACGCCCTGGATCTCAAGGACCGCATTCATGATGTCCCGTTGCCCCCCACCGCTGTCTGCGCGCCTGGTGTCGTCTCGTCCGCCTTGGTCACCGCCTCGCGCACGGACGTGCGGCGGGCGCGCTCGACCAGGCTCGGCACGATGCCGGAGGGCATCAGCAGAATCACGACCAGGAATAGGGCACCGAGGAGCAGCAGGTCCCAGCCGGCCGTGCCCAGGTTGCCGGTGTACAGCGTGAGGAGCTGCTGCGCCGGCTGGATGATCAGCGCTCCGACGATCGGGCCCAGGATCGTGCCCGTGCCGCCGAGGAACACCGAGAGGACGATGCCGAGGTCGATCGTGGGGTCGAACACGGTCTGGGGGTAGATGTAGCTGGCGAAGTACGCGTAGACGGCGCCGCCGATCCCGATCGGGATCGCCGAGATCACGTAGGCGGTCAGCTTGTACTTCCACGTGTCGACACCGACGCCGGCCGCCTTGTCCTCGTCGTCACGGATGGCCATCAGCCCGAGCCCGAAGCGCGAGCCGCGGATCCATGCGGAAAGCAGCACCGTCCCCACCGCGAGCACAAGGGCGGCGAAGTAGAACGGGATGTTGAAGAAGGCGCCGCTCCAGGCGGGCTGCGGCACGCCGAGCCCGTTCGGTCCGTTGGTGATGCTCTCGAGATTGTAGGCGAGGAGCTGCAGCATCATCACGTAGGCGATCGTGATGATCACGAAGCTGTGCATGGTGCGCACCCTGAGCGCGATGAACCCGAGCGGCAGCGCCGCGACGCCGGCGACCAGGCCGCCCAGGAGGGCCACCGCGAACAGCCCATAGCCACCCTGCAGTCCGAGCCGCGTGGCGAAGAGAGCGATCGTGTAGGCCCCGATGCCGAAAAAGGCGGAGTGGCCGAGCGAGATGTATCCGGTGTAGCCGTTGATGTTCCAGGAAGCCGCAAGGCCCACGTAGAGCAGTGCGAAGAAACCGATCGTGGTTGCCTCCGTGCTGCTGAAGACGAAGGGGTAGACGAGCGCCGCGAGCAGGGCGACCGCAGCGATGAGCCATGTGCTAGGTCGTTTCATGGCTAGACTTTCCTCGCCGCAGGCGCGCCGAAGAACCCCTGGGGACGGAACACCAGCACAAGGATGGTGATGCCGAAGAAGAAGAATGTGGACCAGTTGGGCGTCCACGTCACCGCGATGATGTTCACGGCCACCAAGAGGCCGACGGAGGCAACGAGGGCGCCGCCCATGCTGCCCATGCCGCCCAGGATCACGATGATCAGCAGGCGCGATATCAGGTCGAGGTTCGAGTCGGCGTTGAAGGCCTGGATGGCGCCGAACAGCATGCCGCCAGCCGCCGTGAGCCCCGTCGCGATCGCGAATGTCAGGGTCGAGATGCGCTGGACGTCGATGCCGAGCAGAGCCGCGGCCTCGCGGTTCTGCACCATCGCCCGCAGCGCGGCGCCGAACCGGCTGCGGTAGACGAGGAGGTAGACCAGGCCCATCAGGACGACCGCCAGCGCGAAGCCGATCAAATAGATGTCCGGGACGTAGAGCCCGAAGACGGGCACCGTCGCGGTCACGTACCAGCTGTGGATGGAGCGGAAGTCGTCGGCGAAGATCAGGCCGACGACACCTTCAAGGATCAGGGCCACAGCCCAGGACACGAGGATCGAGAGCATCACGCGATCCTGCTTCAGCCGCCTGATGAAGGACCACTCGACGACGAGCCCGAGCAGGAACATGACCGGAATCGTGATGACGAGCCCGAGCAGCGGGTCGATGTGCCAGTACCGCTGCAAGGCGTAGGACAGGTATGCCGCCGCTATGACGAACATCCCCTGGGCGATGTTGACCACCTCGAGCACGCCGAAGCTCAGCGTCAGCCCGACGGCCATCAGGGCATAGATGCCGCCCGAGAGAATGCCCAGCACGACCGACCCCAGGACAAGACTCATGAGTTCCCTCACTTCCGTGCAGCCGCTGGCGCCCGGGTCCGGCGGGCCGGGAGCCCGCCGGACCCGCCACCCCTCAGATCAGTGCCATGCGGGCTTCGGGTACTCGAGGCTCGCCTGCTGCGAGTCTTTCGGCCAGACGATCTTCGTGCTGCCGTTCTGCCACTGCACCAGGAACATGTGCGTGCCAGCCGGGGCACCGTCCATCTGGAAGCTCATCGGTCCCTCGACCGTCTGGAACGTGTTGGCGTGCAGGGCCTTGATCAGATCCGCGTTCTTCAGGGAATGCGTCTTCGTCACGAGTTCCTGCACCAGCTGGCCGACGCAGTAGGCGTCGGGCGCGTCCGCGGGAATCGAGGCGGCGGTCCCGCCGTACTTGGCGATGTACGCCTGGATGAACTGCTTGTTCTGGTAGCTGTTCGCGGTCGGCGTCCAGGCGATCGGTACGAGGAAGCCTTCCGTGTTGGCCACGCCGAGCGCCGACGAGAACGCCGAGCCCTGGTCCGGGCCGGAGGTCGCGACGATCACCTTCGGGTTGTAGTGCTGCTGCGCGAAGGCCTGCACGAAGGCCTGCACCTGCGGCACAGACGTCGTGCCGAGCACCACCGCGTCCGCGTGTGTCTGCGCGATGGCGAGGGCCTCGGGCTGCAGATCCGGCGTCTCGTCCGGGAACACCTGGTAGTAGAGCGTGCGCATGCCGGCGGCCTCGAGCTCCTTGCGCAAGGGCGGCAGCTGCGGCTCGGTGAACGGGTCGTTCGAGGTGGCGTAGGCCACGGTCTTTGGCCGCTCGCTCGCCGGCAGGGACATGAGCAGGTTCCCCAGGCCGAGCAGGTTGTGCGGCACGGAGGCCGGCTTGGCATACGCGTAGCCGTCGTAGTTCTCGGCGAACACCGACGGTGCGCCGCCAGCCGGGTCAGGCAGCAGGTAACCGTAGCGCTTCGCGATCTGCTCCGCCGGAATGGTCAAGGGCGACGAGAATGGTCCGAACACCAGATCCACATGGTCCGTGCCGATAAGGGTCGAGTAGTTCGTCAGGGACTGCTGCGTGCTGCTGTCGTCATTCAATACGACGAGCTTGACTTTGCGGCCCAGTAGGCCGCCGTGCTTGTTGACCTGATCCACCCAGAGCTTGTAGCCGGCCTCGATCGACTTGCCGTCGCCAGAAAAGTCGCCCGAAAGCGAAAGCGACGTACCGATCGTGACGGGCTTCTGCGCCGCTTGCGCCGCGGGCTTCGCGGTACCACATCCGGCAATCAGCAACGAAGATGCCGTAAGCGCGAACATGGCAGTCGTTGCCTGCCTTCTAATGGACAACAGGATTCCCCCCCCATCCGACTTGATCAGGAGATCGATCGTGACGCTGGCTGGCGCCGCCGTCATGGCAGCACACTTTCTGCCCGCGCCCACCGCATGGCCGCCAATGCGCCCCCCCAACAACCTCCCCTCGGCGATTACATACTGCATACAGCATACTTTCACGCTAGTCAATGAAAACATCCTCCCGTCCGATCGGCCGGTCCGACCGGCGAGCGTCCGAACGGACCCGCCCCGACCCAGTCGCAGGGCACCGCCTGGCCAGTGCCGGAAGCCGCCCCGCCGCCCGCTTCCGCGGTTCCCCGCCCCCTTGTCGCCGTTCGGCCCCGCTCCGCAGCGGCCTTGGCGGCCGAGCAAAGCCACAGCCAACCTGCAGGGAAAGCGACGAGAGGCGTTGTATGTTGTGTACAATGGCTCTTTCCGCACGCTGGTTCTCAGGGGGGCAACCAATGGTGCCGTCACCGACGCGGGTCGTGGGTGTGTCGCTGCCTCGGGCCGATGCGGTCGAAAAAGTTACCGGCAAGGCCCTGTTCGGCACCGATTTGCGCATTCCGGACATGGTCCACGCGAAGCTGGTGCGCAGTCCCCATGCCCACGCGCGGATCGCGGCGGTCGACATTGGCGCCGCGAAGGCCCTGCCAGGCGTGCTGACGGTGCTGACGGGCCGCGCGATCACAGGCTGCCGGCCGTTCTTCGGCCCCGCGTACGCGGACCAGCCGATCCTGCCGCTCGACGAGGTTCTGTTCGAGGGCGAGCCCGTCGTGGCCGTCGTGGCCGTGGATGAAGCCACCGCGTCACGCGCGGCCGAGCTCGTTTCGGTGGACTACGAGCCACTGCAGCCCGTGCTCGACATCGACCAGGCCCTGCGTCCCGAGGCCCCCCTGCTCCACGCCAGCACCGAGGCGTCCGGCCGCTTCAAGGATCTCGCGGACCTCGGCGCGCAGGGCCGCAGCACGAACATCTGCCACGAGGCGACGTTCCGCTGGGGCGACGTCGCGACGGGCTTCGCCGAGGCGGACCGCATCTTCGAGCACACCTTCACGTTCCCGCCGGTGTCGCACGTCAGCCTGGAGCCGTACGTGAGCATCGCCCGCTGGCAGGCGGGCCGGCTCGAGGTCTGGTCGTCGACCCAGCACCCGCACGCGGTCCGCGCGGAGCTCGCGGGCATCTTCGGCATGGGGCTCCAGGACGTGCGCGTCCACGTTCCGTACATCGGCGGCGCCTACGGCAACAAGTGCTACGCGAAGTACGAGCCGCTCGCGGCCGTGCTGGCGCGCCAGGTCGGCCTGCCGGTGCGCGTGGCGGAGGACCCGTTCCACACCCTGACCCGCCACGCCGCCCGCGTCACCGTCAAGACCGGCGTCAGGCTCGACGGCACGATCACGGCGCGGCAGACGCACACCCTGCTCGACACGGGCGCCTACTCGGACATCGGCCCGCGCGTGGCCAACAAGGCCGCCTACCGCGCGATCGGCCCGTACCGCATCCCACATGTCCACTCCCACGCAGCGGCCGTGTTCACCGACAAGGTGCCGGCCGGGGCCTTCCGCGGCTATGGCGCCCCGCAGGGCATGTGGGCGGTCGAGTCGCACATGGACCTCATCGCGCAGGCCCTCGCCATGGACCCTCTGGCCTTCCGCCTGAAGAACCTCGTCCAGGCCGGGGAACTCTGGAACCCGAGCGACACGCCGATCGACGGCGACTTCCCGGAGGGCCTGCGCCTGCTCGCCCGGCGGATCGGCTGGCCGAGCGCCAACGCAGGTCTCGCCATCGGCGTCAAGGACGGCGGCATGACCAACAACACGATCGCCCAGGCCAACGTGCGCGTGCACCACGACGGCACCGCGACGGTGCAGGTGGACGCCATAGAGATGGGCCAGGGCATGCGCACGGCAATGGGACAGATCGCCGCGGAGGTGCTCGGCATCCCCTTCACGGCCGTCCACGTCGCGCTGCCCGATACCGACGAGATGCCCTGGGACCAGGGCGTCAGCGCCAGCCGGGGCACGACCGTCGTCGGGCGGGCCGTGTACGAGGCCGCAGGGGACTGCCTGCGGCAACTCCGCGACGGCGGCCTTCGGGAGGGCGAATTCGGCTCCGATGCGGTCTCTCGCACGGTGCGTGGCATCTTCGGCATGCCCGGCGGCGAGGTCGTCGGGCACGGCGCGATCAAGCCCGGCCACTTCGGCGCTGGCGCCACCGTCTACTGGGAGGCCGGTTTCGGCGCCGCCGAGGTTTCCGTCGACAGGGAGACGGGAGTCGTCAGAGTCGAGCGCTACGTCACCGTGGCCGACGTGGGCCGCGCGATCAATCCGGATTCCGCCGAAGGGCAGGACCTCGGCGGTGCCCTCATGGGCGTCGGCCACACGCTCTTCGAGGAACTCAGCTTCCAGGATGGCCAGCTGCTGAACGGCAACCTGGTCGACTACCGCGTGCCGACGTTCTCCGACATGCCCGACGTCTTCGAGTCGATCCTGATCGAAAGCGAGGACGGCCCCGGCCCGTTCGGCTGCAAGGGGGTCGGCGAGAGCGGCATCATTCCCGTCGCCCCTGCGATCGCGAACGCTGTCGCGCGTGCCTGTGGCATACGCATCTACGACCTGCCGCTCACGCCGGAGCGGGTGTGGACGGCCTTGGAGCGCCTGCGGCTGGAGGCGGCCGGCTGCGAGGCCTGACCGGCGCGTCGCCTCAAGGGTAGCCAGGACGCTGTGCGTTCGGGTCAGCCGACTGCCGGCTCCACGCCGAGGGTGCATGCCCCGACCCAGCTTGCCCCCGGGGCAAGCGTCCGCATGCCACTGACATCCCATGGCAGATCGAGGTTCGGGGCGTTCACGAGGCAGGTCATGGGCTCGGCACAGAAAAAGCCGCTTTGCGCGTCGCCGTTCCAGAGCATCCAGTTCCGGAACGCATCGTCCGTCGCGTAGACGACCGCGAGTCCCGTTGAGCGGTCGCGCACGCGGCAGAGGTTCCGCCCGTCGCGCGGCTGGGCGGAGAAGAGCGCGTCGATCGGCTGCGCGCCGGCATCGCCGTGCCCCTGCGCGATCGCCTCCTGCATCAGGTCCCTCGGCATCCGCCGTCCGGTCGGCAGCCCGCGCAGGGACAGCTGCCACTTCTCACCGATGCTGACGAACACGTCGCAGTCGCCTGCGGCTGCAGCGGCCGCAAACGGCACCCTCAGAGCCGTGTGAAAGCCCACCATGAGCGGCGCCGGCCTGTCGCCGTCGTTGCGCACGCGCACCGCGTGGCGCAGTCCCTGCCCCGAGAGCTCGTAGCTGAGCGCGAGCGTGAGGCGGTGCGGAAAATAGCCGTACTCCTCGTCACCTGCGCGCAGCTGGCGCCGGAGCAAAAGGCGCGCCACCCCGCCCCGGGCGCCGAGCGACGAGACCTGCCACGGCCCACGGGCGAAAAAGCCGTGCAGGCTGTTGTGGCGGGCCGGTTCGTTGATCGGCAGGCGGTAGGTCTCCCCGCAGCAAGTGAAGGTGCCGTCCGCGATGCGGTTCGGCGGAAACAGCAGTGGAATGCCGTACGGAATCGGATCGCGCCGGTAGGCCGCGAGGTCGTCGGCCACGTCGAGCGGCTCGCGCAGCAGGCGCAGATCCCGCACGGTGTCGCGCAGGGCGACGACGTGCCCGCCGATGCCGGGAAGGACCGTGGCTTCGTATGGGCCGGCGCACAGGGTGACGGCCCGCTCGTCGCCGTACAGGCCCTCGCGCACGCAGGCGTCCTCCATTTCACGGACCTCCCGAGGGCAGATTCGGGTCAGAGGCGCTCCTTGCGCACGATGGCCGCCGAGCGGCGCTGCACCTTGGCCGCCACGCTCCCCCTGGCGGGACCGTGGAACCGTTCGAGCGGATCGTGCTCGTGATGTGCGATCTTGGCGACGTGCACCGCGCTGGGCCGTGCCACGACGATGGCCGCGATCAGGGCACCCGCGGCCGGTCCGACCAGGTAGATCCAGAGATACCCCAGGGAGTTCGAGACGAGGGCCGGTCCTAGTGTGCGCGCGGGATTCATCGATGTGCCGCTCAAGGGCGCCTCGCAAGCGACAAGCAGCGCGACGAGCGGCGGGATCAGGGCCGGCGTGTATGGGCGCAGGCGGGCCCGGCCGACGAAGGCGAGGATGCCGCCGACGAGCGCGAACGTGGCGGCCGCCTCGCCGAGGATCGCCAAGACGCTGCCCGATGCGCCGGGCAGCGTGGCGCCGTAGCGCACCGCGGCCCCGAAGCCGCCCCAGACGACGGGCAGCGGCAGGGCGCCGAGGATGGCACCCAGGAACTGCGCCAGGGTGTAGAGAACCGCATCCCGCAGCTGCAGGCTGCCCGCAAGCCAGAACGCCCACGACAGCACGGGATCGAGGTGCGCCCCCGATTCGCGCCCGAGCGGGCTCAGGGCCACAAGGGCGCCGACGCTGCCGAAGAGAAAGCCGGTCAGCAGGCGCCGCAGGAACGGGTCGGGCATCAGAGTCGCCACGGGCGATCCGGGGCCGAAGTCGAAGATGACTGCCCCGAGACCGAGGAACACCAGGATGGCCGTTCCCAGGAACTCGGCAAGGTAGGCTCGCCAGTGGCAGGCGGGCTTGGCGCTCGGCAGGGCGATCACCTCCGACGAGAAGTTCCGGCGTACGCCTGGCGAAGGTTTGAGAAAATCGGCTCAGCGGCTTGGAGCCAGAGCGGCCCTCCCGGCGATGGCAGCGTCCTCCTGCCAACGGCCAAGTCCCATCTCCCTGTTGTATATCAGCTTGCCACGCCGGCGTTTTTGAAGGCCGGAAGGTGGTCCCTGCTCCGCTTCGGAGCGGAATACCCTATGGCGCAGGCAGCGGTGGAGGATCGCGAGGACGATCTCGATCCTGTGCCTACGAGGCGTGCAAGAGGAACGGCAACTTGCCGACGCGCGTCTCGCTGGATGCGGTGCAGCGGCCCCGTGTGCCGCCGAAACACGGAAGCCGTCCGTAACCCTTTCCATGAAGTCGCCTCTCGACCTTCTGTACCGAGGCGTCTTGGGTCTTCGGTGCTCAAGGCACAGATGGCGCGTTGTGGCAATCCGTCGGCCAGTAGGAACTTTTCGGGGCGACGCGTTCCGTGCAGTGCGTCGACCCGCGGTGGCATGACCCGACAGGTCGCGCCCCCATTTCCGTATGTTTCGCGAAACTGCCGTGCAACACTGAAGTTACCGCCGATGATGGAGGTCGCAGTACAGTGGACAAGCAGCAGCAAGTGACGGGAGGCCTCACGATGGCGCTCGTAAAGGTGCAAGGTCGAGGGCAGGTTACGCTCCCGGCAAAGTTTCGGCAGGCGCTCGGCATCGAGACGGGCTACACGTTGATGCTGCAGCAGACGGGGGAACGCCGGTTCACGGTCGAGGTGATCCCCCGGCGTACATTGGCCGACTTCCCGACCTTCGACGTGGATGTGGACATGGAAGACGTGCGGGGGCAGATGGGCCAGGACATCGCTGACCGCGTGTATCCGCGGCGTGACCAAAGGGATCCCCTGGACATGGCCCAGAGCGAGGCGGCTGCAACGCGGGAGGCGTAGGCATGGCGGAGGACCTCGGCTGGCTCGATACCAATCTCTTCGTGCACGCCAGAACGCGTGACGAGCACAGCGCGGCCTGCCGCAAGCTCCTGGCACGGCTGGAGGTCGGGGATGCGCAGGGCCGCATCGACCCAGTGGTGGTACACGAACTGACGTACGCGCTCACGCAGAAGTTTCCGGTCTCGAAGCAGGAGGCGGCGGATTACGCCAAGATGGTGCTGAGCTGGGACAGCATCGAGGCCGCGGGCGGCAAGGAGCCGCTGATCGCCGCCCTCGGCACCTGGGTGGCACAGAACGTCGCGTTCGCGGATGCGCTGCTCGCCGCGCGGGCACTCCAGGATGGCACCTGCGTCTGCAGCGTGAACACCAGAGACAGCGAGCGAGCCGGCCCCGGTGCCAAACGCCCACGGTAGCCGGCGGTGCACGGGGCGAGAACCGGCACCTCGCACTGCCCTCGGGCGTCTTGCAGCGGCGCAAGCTCACGGCGTCTCGCCAGGACCACCCGCAACAACCGAGACTGGTCGTGGTAAGGCCCACCAGTGCCCACAGGCGCCGCATCGGAACCTTGTGGGACTTGGCGACACCGGCGGCGTCCGCCGCCAAGCCATTTCAGAAAGCTGCAAAGTTTTTGACCATCGCCTCGATAACCCGTGGATCACGATCGCATCCTGATGTCGCAAGGCGATGGTGCACCCATCAACGGTCCCTCGCCGCAGATCGGCCGGCGGAGAGCCGGATGCGCCCCCCGCCGCCTACCGGTGCCGCAGCGTGAGCACCACGATCTTGGCGGACAGTTGCGAGCCGTTCTCGCCCCCGATGATGGCGAAGCGGTCCCCGCCCAGGTGGACGGCGACCCCCAGGGCGAGCGGCCAGGGCAGGGCACCGATCCGCCTGAGTCCCCTGCCCGGCTCGTACCAGTAGACCTCCGACTGGTCGCGGCCAGGCGCGGACTCCCCGCCGGCGACCAGGATGCCGCCCGGGCCCGCCGCGACGAGCGGTGCGCGCACCGCGACAGGCAGGTGCCCCACGATCGCGATGCCATGTCCCGGCGTGAAGCGGTAGATTGCGGACTGGTAACCCGCGGTGGCCAGCCCGCCGAAGAGGTAGACACGCCCCGCCAGGGCGGCGGCGCCCGTATAGCGCAGGCCGAGCGGCAGCCGACCGACGGTTGCGACGCGCCCCTGCGCGTCGACGCGCAGAATGGTTTGCAGGAAGCTCTGGCCGGTGTAGCCGCCGAACAGGTAGACGTCCCCCGCCAAGGGCACGGCGGCAAGATCCGAGCGCGGCGTCGGCAGGGTGCCGAGGGTCTGCAGCCTCCCGCCGCGGTAGAGATAGATCCCATCGAAGCTCACCACCTGGCCGCCGCCGGCCACAGA
>JAJZQO010000064.1 GCA_021847575.1 Bacillota bacterium
AGCACAACGCGGCACCGCCCTTGCCTTCGCGTGCAGCAGCGCATCGACCTCGCTTGCCGAGAATCTCCGCTGCCCTGTCGGCAGACGCACAGGATGCAACCGTCCCGCCTTTTCCCAACGGTAAACGCTCCGCACTGTCATGCCGAGACGATCTGCAACCTGTCCAGTAGAAAGCATTTGTTCATGGTTCATGTTTCCAGTTTGGGATTGACGTCTGGCCCTGTCAAATAAAGTCCGTGACTTAGATTAACTCCGCTTCGGAGGGTGGTTGCCCCAAACGTCAGCCGAAGCCGATGCGACCAAGGATTCAGGAATGGCTTCGGGGTGCCGAGCGCCGCAGCGACGGCGTCGGCCGACGCCTTGACGTTGGTCCGGGCCTTGGCGAGGCCGCGCGTCACCTGTTGCGCGGCGCGTGGCCATTTGCCTGTCTCCTTCCTGAAACGGGGCTCCTGGCAACTGTGTCGTTCGCGTTCTCTGGGCAAGACCCGCCTTGGCGGCGGACGCGGTGCCAGGAATCTTCAGCGCACGCGCGAAGCACTTTACAGGTGGTTCAGGAAAGGGACGAGAGCATGGCGGAGGCCGATGCCGCTCAAATTGCCTCGGCGCTCAGGGAGATTGTCAAGAAGGCTATGAAGGCGCTCGATGTTGCGGGCGCCGCGGTTGCCGTCGTCCGCGCCGACGAGGTTCTGCTCTGCGACGGCTTCGGTGTGCGCGACCTGGCAGACGGCGAGGCGGTCGACGACGAGACGCTCTTTGCAACCGGTTCCGCCACGAAGGCCTTCACGACTATGTCGGTCGCGATGCTGGCCGAAGAAGGCAAGCTCGACTGGGACACCCCGGTGCGCAGCTACATGCCAGACTTCGCACTGCATGACCAGATCGCGAGCGCGGAGGTCACGCCGCGCGACCTTGCCTGCCATCGCGTAGGTCTGCCGAGGCACGAACTCTCGTGGTACAAGGCGGGTATCTCGCGCGCGGAGCTCGTGCGGCGCCTGCGCTACCTCGAGCCGAGCCGCCCCTTCAGGACGACCTTCCAGTACCAGAACATGATGTTCACGACACTTGGTTACCTGGTCGAGCGGCTCTCGGGAAAGCAGTGGGAAGAGTATGCCGGGGAGCGCATCCTCGCTCCGCTCGCCATGCGACGCAGCAACTTCTCGGTGCATCGTTCCCAGGCGGACCAAAACCACGCCCGGCCCTACGCCCGCAAAAGCGGCGCGAATGTGGAGGTGCCCTTCGCGGCGGACATCGACGCGCTGGGCCCCGCCGGCGCGGTGAACTCCTGCGCCAAGGACATGGTGGGCTGGCTGCGCCTGCACCTCGGTGACGGGGAGATCGACGGGGTGCGCCTCATAAGTCAGGCGAGCCTCAATCTCATGCACAGCCCGCAGATGGTCATCCCCCAGGTTGTACGGGACGATCGGCGACACGCGCCGGCGTACGGCCTCGGCTGGTTCACCCAGGTCTACATGGGCAAGGCAGTCGTCTATCACGGCGGCAACATCGACGGCTTCAGCGCGATGGTCATGCTGGTGCCCGAGGAGCGGCTGGGCGTTGCGGTGCTCTGCAACCAGGAAATCAGCGCTCTGCCCGCCGCAGTCGCCTTTGCGGCGGTCGACCGGGCGCTGGGGCTGCCGGAACGCGACTGGCCAGCCCACCTGCGGGACGAGATGGAAAAGTTGCTTGCGGCGGCGCACCAGGGCGGAGACTACAGTCGGGAACGGGTCCCGGGCACAGGGCCCAGCCTGGCCCTTGAGGCGTACGCCGGCACGTACGAGCATCCCGGGTACGGCACACTGCGCATTGCGCACGGCGAGTCCGGTCTTGCCCTGTCCTACCATCCGTGGCCGGAACCTCTGCCGCTCGAGCACTTCCACTACGATGTCTTTGTCCTTCGCGCGGAGCTTGAAACCATTCCAACAAGTTGGCGGATACCATTCCAGCTCGGCCTCGATGGCCGGGTGGCATCGCTCGAGGTCCAGTTCGAGCCCGCGACGCCGCCCATCGTGTTCCGCCGTCTCCTTGAGACGGCCGTTTCCGGCCGGGAGCTGAGTCGCTATGTCGGATCCTATGCCGTCGCCGGCATCCAGAAGATGCGAATCGAGCTCAAGGGCGACGCCGCGCTGGCCATGGCGCTCGAAGGCCAGCCGGCATACGAACTCGTGCCGCAGAGCCAGGACCGCTTCGGCCTCAAGGGCCTCCAGGGCTTCAGCGTGCAGTTTGAACTCGCATCGGACGGTACGTGCCGCGGCGGACACGTGATTCAGCCAAACGGCATGTTCCCGTTCCTGCCTGCATGACCCCCGCCAACGGCCTGCTCAGGCGGTGGCAAAGTCCGCCTTGACCTCGCGGCGCAGGGGCGGTCCGCTGCGTGCCGCCACCCGCACCCAGGTGACGCGGGCATCACCAAGGTGATGGTCTCGCCGCTGACCGGACCGATCTCGGGCCAGCACGCCGTGTTGGTCTGCACAGGCATTTGGCGGACGGACCTCTTGCCTGGCCGGAGTGGGCTGATCTGGGAACCGGACTTTGGTACAGGGCCCAACGGTACGCGGGTACGATGGCTGATCGCAGCCCTGCAGGCACACTGGGCCCGAGGGGTGGATCGAATTGCAGATGATCGTGTCGCTTCCGTCCGTTGGCGGCAGAAGGGTGCAACTCCTGGCGTCGGGCAGTCCCAGGGCCGCTGGAGCCAAGAACCTCGCGGCGGCAAATACCAATGGAAGCGGCCTGCACCTGGGGGGCAGCCGGGCCGACGCGCTTGAGCGGCTTTGGCACCTCGCACCCGGCCTTGTCAGCAGGTTGTAGCAGGCCGGACAGGGGAAAGCGGTGGGCCCGCGCGCCGAAAGGAAGCCGCAGTGCCGGAACAGAACAACATGCCGTATCATGCGGTGATGCCCTGGCGTTGCACCGCACGGCGGGGAGGACTCTGCGAGAATGGCGTGGTACAGGCTTGCGGCCGGTGAGCCCTTCGGAGATGTCAGCTTCTGCGTCGAGGGCGGCAGACTGGCCGAGGTCACGCTGGCCGACGTGGCGGGGACCGAGCCGGCTCCCGCCTCCTGGCGGCAGGCCCTGCGCGACCACCTGCAGGGGGTGCGCGCGTTTCCGCTCGAACTGGACCTCTCGTCGGTGCCATCCTTCCATCGCCTCGTGATGGAGGCGGCGATGGAGATCCCGTGCGGCGAAACCAGGACCTACGGCCAGTTGGCCGCCCGCGCCGGACGGCCCGGGGCGGCCCGCGCGGCGGGCTCCGCCATGGCGCGCAACCCGTTCGTCCTGCTCGTGCCCTGCCATCGCGTCGTGCCCGCCTCAGGCGGCATTGGCAACTACGGTGCCGGCGATGGCAGCCGTCTGAAGGCACGGCTGCTCGCCTGGGAGAAGGAGGTTTCAGGTGGCCTCGATTGAGGACTTCCGCAAGATCGACATGCGCGTCGGCCGCATCTTGGCCGCCGAGCCGTTTCCCGAGGCCAGGAAGCCCGCCTACAAGCTTCGCATCGACTTCGGCCCCCTCGGCGAGCGCAGCTCGAGCGCCCAGATCACCCACCGGTACAAGCGCGATGAGCTCGTCGGCCGGCTCTGCGTGGCGGTCGTCAACTTCCCGGCGCGCCAGGTTGGCCCCTTGCGCTCCGAGGTACTGGTGCTGGGCGCCGTCCCCGATCAGACCGACGTCATCCTTCTCGCGCCGGACGTCGAAGTCGCACCCGGCACTCCGATCGCCTGACATGGCTTTGGAGCGCTACACCTTGACGAGCCACAAGCACCCCTGGACACCGCACCGCCGCTGGCCCGCCTACGGGCCCGTGCGGGGCGAGGAGGGCTGTCTTCTCTTCGCGCGACCCGCGGAAGTTTGGATGGAGTATGTTGGGCAGGAGCGGGGGATCTTCTTCCCGGAGCCCTCGTGGGATTTCGTCTGGCCGGGGCGTGGCTACAAGCTCGCGATCTGGTTCGAGCGCGACGGTTCCTTCGGCGGACTATACGGCGATATCTGCATGGCGCCCAAGGTGGACCGGGCCGAGCGGCGCGTGGACTTCCTCGATCTCGACCTAGACGTGGTGCTCAGGGCAGAGGCCGGCACGCCGGAAGTCGTGGACCGCGACGAGTTCGAGGAGCGGCGGGCTGGCTATCCCGCGTCGCTGGCGTCATTTGCCGAAGGGGCGCTCGAGCGCCTGCTGGCTGACATCCGCAGAAGGGCATATCCGCTCGACAGGCCCCTCGACGTCTGGCGGCAGATGCTGGCAGCCACACTTGGCGAAGTTGCGGCAGGAGAGTCGATCGGTGGCGGCGAAGACTAGGAACAACCGAAGAGGGAACCGTCAGCCTGGGATCGCAGGCGGCCAGCGGTAAGGATGACATCCTTGACCGCAAGGCCGCGTTCTGCTATTGTGTACACTTGTCACAGTCTGTCAGTGTGCATGGGCATCTGGCAGGCGACTGCACGAGGGGGGACCGCGGATTGGCCTATCCCGTCAGGGTTGGCAGTCGTGAACGGCTGAGCTTCGCGCGTATCCATGAAGTACTGGATATGCCCAACCTGATCGAAATCCAGCAGAAGTCCTATCACTGGTTTCTCGAAGAGGGACTCAAGGACCTTTTCGGCGACATCAGTCCGATCCAGGACTTCACCGGCAAGCTGGTGCTGGAGTTCGTCGGTTACGCGCTTGGCGAGCCGAAGTACGACGTCGAGGAGTGCAAGGAGCGCGACGTCAACTTTGCCGCACCTCTCAAGGCACGCGTGCGACTGATCAACAAGGAAACGGGCGAAGTCAAGGAGCAGGAAGTCTTCATGGGAGACTTCCCTCTGATGACGGACAAGGGCACCTTCATCATCAACGGTGCCGAACGCGTCATCGTCTCGCAGCTCGTGCGCTCTCCGGGCGTATACTTCCATCGCACCTACGATCCGGACGGCAACCCGATCTACGCGTCGACGATGATTCCGAACCGCGGCGCATGGCTCGAGTTCGAGGCCGAGGCGAACGGTGTCCTGTCGGTCCGCGTCGACCGCACCCGCAAGTTGCCGGCCACGGTGATCCTACGCGCGATGGGCCTTTCCTCGAACGCGCAGATCCTCGAGGTGCTGGGCGACGAGGGGCACGTGCAGGCGACGCTCGAGAAGGACCCGACCTCCACCACGGACGAGGCGCTCGTCGAGATCTACAAGCGCATCCGCCCTGGCGAGCCGCCGACCTTCGACTCGGCGCGCACGCTGCTCGAAAGTCTGTTCTTCGAGCCGAAGCGCTACGACTTGGCGCCGGTCGGCCGCTACAAGTTCAACAAGAAGCTTTCCCTGCGCCGGCGTATCGTCGGACTGCAGGCGACACAGGACATCCGCCACCCCGAGACAGGCATCGTGCTTGTCAAGGAGGGTGAGGCGTTCACGCGCGAAATGGCCGAGAAGCTCGACGCAGCCGGCGTCCGATCGTTGGACGTGCGCACGCGGGACGGCGAGACGGTGCGCGTCATCTCGAACGGTCTGCCCGATACGACCGTCAAGACGCAAACGCCGCAGGACGTCATCGCCACGGTCAACTACATGGTTACCCTCTACCACGGCCTCGGCAGCATCGACGACATCGACCATCTCGGCAACCGGCGCCTGCGCTCGGTCGGCGAGTTGCTGCAGAACCAGTTCCGCATCGGTCTTGCGCGGATGGAGCGCGTGGTGCGCGAGCGCATGACGATCCAGGACCAGGAGTCGATCACGCCGCAGGCGCTGATCAACATTCGTCCGGTCGTGGCGGCGGTGAAGGAGTTCTTCGGCTCGTCGCAGCTGTCCCAGTTCATGGACCAGACGAACCCGCTGGCGGAACTGACCCACAAGCGCCGCCTTTCGGCCCTTGGCCCCGGGGGTCTGTCGCGCGAGCGCGCCGGGTTCGACGTGCGCGACGTGCACCACAGCCACTACGGCCGCATGTGCCCGATCGAGACGCCTGAAGGTCCGAACATCGGACTGATCGGCTCGCTCTCGACCTACGCGCGCATCAACCAGTACGGCTTCATCGAGACGCCGTACCGCAAGGTGGACAAGGCGACAGGCGTCGTGACGGACTCGATCGAGTACCTGACCGCGGACGAGGAGGACGACTGCGTCATCGCGCAGGCCAACGCCATCCTCGATGCGGAGGGCCACTTCGCCAACCCCAAGGTCACGGTGCGCTACAAGAACGACATGCTGCAGTTGGAGCCGGACCGTATCGACTACATGGACGTGTCCCCGAAGCAGGTCGTGTCGATCGCCACGGCGCTGATTCCGTTCCTTGAGAACGACGACGCCAACCGGGCCCTGATGGGCTCCAACATGCAGCGGCAGGCGGTGCCGCTGCTCAAGACCGAAGCACCCTTCGTCGGCACGGGCATGGAGTACAAGGCGGCCGTCGACTCGGGCGTCGTGGCGGTCGCGAAGCGCGCCGGCGTCGTGCAGTCCGTCTGGGCCGACCGCATCGAGATCCGCACCAATGACGGCAAGGTGGACCACTACCGCCTGCTCAAGTACGTGCGCTCGAACCAGGGCACGTGCATCAACCAGCGTCCGATCGTGCAGGCAGGCCAGGAGGTAGCCCAGGGCGAGGTGATCGCCGACGGTCCAGCAACCGACCAGGGCGAACTCGCGCTCGGGCGCAACGTGCTCGTCGCGTTCATGCCCTGGGAGGGCTACAACTACGAGGACGCGATCCTCATCTCGCAGAAACTGGTGCGAGAGGACGTCTTCACCTCGATCCACATCGAGGAGTACGAGTGCGAGGCGCGCGACACCAAGCTCGGGCCGGAGGAGATCACGCGCGACATCCCCAACGTCGGCGAGGACGTCCTCAAGGACCTGGACGACCGCGGCATCATCCGCATCGGCGCGGAGGTGCGGCCGGGCGATATCCTGGTCGGCAAGGTCACGCCGAAGGGCGAGACCGAGCTGACGGCCGAGGAGCGGCTTTTGCGGGCCATCTTCGGCGAGAAGGCGCGCGAGGTGCGCGACACCTCCCTGCGCGTGCCGCACGGCGAGAGCGGCATCATCGTCGACGTCAAGGTCTTCTCGCGCGAGAACGGCGACGAGCTGTCGCCGGGCCTGAACCAGCTCGTGCGGGTCTACATCGCGCAGAAGCGCAAGATCTCAGAGGGCGACAAGATGGCGGGCCGCCACGGCAACAAGGGCGTCATCGCCCGCATCCTGCCGGAGATGGACATGCCGTTCCTGCCGGACGGCACGCCGATCGAGATCGTCCTCAACCCGCTAGGCGTCCCCTCGCGAATGAACATCGGCCAGGTGCTCGAGACGCACCTCGGCTGGGCGGCCCACGCGCTCGGCATGCACATGGCGACGCCGGTCTTCGACGGCGCCAACGAAGACAACATCCTCGACGAGCTCGAGGAGGCGAATCTTCCGCGGAGCGGCAAGACGCAGCTCAGGGACGGCCGCACCGGCGAGCCGTTCGACAACGAGGTCACTGTGGGCTACGTCTACATGCTCAAGCTCGCCCACCTTGTCGACGACAAGATCCATGCGCGTTCCACCGGCCCATACTCTCTCGTGACGCAGCAGCCGCTGGGCGGCAAGGCGCAGTTCGGCGGCCAGCGCTTCGGCGAGATGGAGGTCTGGGCGCTCGAGGCCTACGGCGCCGCGTACACCCTGCAGGAACTGCTGACGGTGAAGTCCGACGACGTGGTCGGGCGCGTACGCACCTACGAGGCGATCGTCAAGGGCGAGAACGTGCCGGAGCCGGGTGTGCCGGAGTCGTTCAAGGTGCTGATGAAGGAACTGCAGAGCCTTGGCCTCGACGTCAAGGTGATGAACGAGGAGAACCAGGAGATCGAGATCCGCGAGTTCGACGACGACATCGTCGAGACGGCGCGGGACCTGGATCTCGACCTGCGCGGCGAGCCCGCGCTGCCTGCGGCGGGCGCGAGCCTTGTCGAGGACGTCGAGTCCGTCGAGGGTCCCGGTCCGATCGAGGAGGAACTCGAAGGCGACTTCGAGGAGGAGGCCGTCCTGAGCGACAGCGAGGAGGGCGAGGAATGAATCCTGGCGTCACGCGGACGATCGACGTGAACTACTTCGACTCGATGCGCATCGGCCTGGCTTCGCCGGAGCAGATCCGCGAATGGTCGAAGGGCGAGGTCAAGAAGCCCGAGACGATCAACTATCGCACCTTGCGCCCGGAGCGCGAAGGTCTCTTCTGCGAGAAGATCTTCGGACCGACGCGCGACTGGGAGTGCCACTGCGGCAAGTACCGCCGCGTGCGCTACAAGGGCATCGTCTGCGACCGCTGCGGTGTGGAGGTTACCCGCGCCAAGGTGCGCCGTGAGCGCATGGGCCACATCGAACTCGCGGCCCCCGTGTCGCACATCTGGTACTTCAAGGGTATTCCGTCGCGCATGGGGCTCATCCTCGACATGTCGCCGCGCGCACTCGAGAAGGTGCTCTACTTCGCGAGCTACATCGTCATCGACCCTGGCACGACGCCGCTCATGGAGAAGCAGCTCCTCACCGAGAACGAGTACCGCGAGTACCGCGAGAAGTACGGCCAGGGCTTCAGGGCGGGCATGGGCGCCGAGGCCGTCAAGGAGCTCCTTGAGGTGATGGATCTCGAGGAGATGGCCCAGGAACTGCGCCAGGAACTCCAGTCCTCTTCGGGACAGCGCCGCATCCGCGCGATCCGCCGTCTCGAGGTCGTGGAGGCCTTCCGCCAGAGCGGCAACCGCCCTGAGTGGATGGTGCTCGACGTCATCCCGGTGATCCCGCCCGACCTGCGCCCGATGGTGCAGCTCGACGGCGGCCGCTTCGCCACCTCGGACCTCAACGACCTGTACCGCCGGGTGATCAACCGCAACAACCGCCTCAAGCGGCTGCTCGACCTCGGGGCGCCGGACATCATCGTGCGCAACGAGAAGCGCATGCTGCAGGAGGCCGTCGACGCCCTGATCGACAACGGCCGGCGTGGCCGCCCTGTCACGGGCCCCGGCAACCGCCCGCTCAAGTCCCTTTCCGACATGCTCAAGGGGAAGCAGGGCCGCTTCCGCCAGAACCTCCTCGGCAAGCGCGTCGACTACTCCGGACGTTCCGTGATCGTCGTCGGGCCGACGCTGCACCTGAACCAGTGCGGCCTGCCCAAGGAGATGGCACTCGAGCTCTTCAAGCCCTTCGTCATGAAGCGGCTCGTCAAGGATGGCTTCGCCCACAACATCAAGTCGGCGAAGCGTATGGTCGAGCGGGCGCGCACCGAGGTCTGGGACGTCCTCGAGGACGTCATCCGCGAGCACCCCGTGCTGCTCAACCGCGCGCCGACGCTGCACCGCCTGGGCATCCAGGCGTTCGAGCCGATCCTCGTCGAGGGTCGCGCGATCAAGATCCACCCGCTGGTGTGCACGGCCTACAACGCCGACTTCGACGGTGACCAGATGGCCGTGCACGTGCCGCTCAGCGCAGAGGCGCAGGCCGAGGCGCGGATCCTGATGCTCTCGGTCCACAACATTCTGAACCCCAAGGACGGCCGGCCGGTCGTCACGCCGACGCAGGACATGGTGCTGGGGTGCTACTACCTCACCATCGAGCGCGAAGGCGCGGCGGGCGAGGGTATGGTCGTGACCGGCATCGATGAGGCCCTCCGGGCATACCAGGAGAAACTCCTGAGCCTGCACGCCAAGATCCAGGTGCGCATGCCAGATGGCAAGCGCATCGAGACCACGCTTGGCCGGCTGATCCTCAACGAGAAGCTGCCGCCCGAGCTCGGCTACCAGAACCGCGTTGTCGGCCGCAAGGAACTCTCG
Source organism: Bacillota bacterium (assembly GCA_021847575.1). GTDB lineage: Bacteria > Bacillota > Sulfobacillia > JAJZYS01 > JAJYTV01 > JAJZQO01. The sequence continues at coordinate 9,760 of JAJZQO010000064.1, forward strand.
GCGCTTGTGGCCGAGACCTACCGCCTGTTCGGCACGGCCCAGACGGCGCAGGTCCTGGACGGCATCAAGGAACTCGGCTTCCACTATGCGACGGTCGCGGGTACGACGATCGGCATCTCCGACATCCAGGTCCCGGGCGACAAGGAGAAGATCCTGCACGAGGCCGAGGCACGCGTTGAGAAGATCGAGCAGCAGTTCCGCCGCGGTCTCATCACGGACGACGAGCGCTACCAGCGCGTCATCGACGTATGGGACTGGGCCAAGAAGGAAGTCACGGCCGCGCTCATGAACAGCCTGGACCGGTTCAACCCGGTCTACATGATGGCCATCTCGGGCGCGCGAGGCAATGTCCAGCAGATCAGCCAGCTGGCCGGCATGCGCGGCTTGATGGCCGACCCGTCGGGCCGCATCATCGAGCTGCCGATTCGCGCTTCGTTCCGCGAGGGCCTGACGGTGCTCGAGTACTTCACGTCGACACACGGCGCGCGCAAGGGCCTCGCGGACACCGCCCTGCGCACCGCGGACTCTGGTTACCTCACGCGGCGACTCGTCGACGTCTCACAGGACGTCATCGTGCGCGAGGAAGACTGCGGCACCAGGACCGGCATCCTGGTCTCCGAGATCCGCGAGGGCACCGAAAGCATCGAGAACCTCGTCGACCGCATCGCGGGGCGGACCGCACTGAACGACATCGCGCACCCGGAGACGGGCGAGGTGCTGGCGCGGAGCGGCGAGGTGATCTCGGATGTCGATGCCCAGCGGATCGTAGACGCGGGCGTGACGGAGGTGGCCATCCGGTCCGTCCTGACCTGCAAGTCGCGCTACGGCGTGTGCCAGGCCTGCTACGGCCGCAACCTCGCCACGGGCAACCAGGTCGACGTCGGCGAGGCGGTGGGCATCATCGCCGCCCAGTCGATCGGCGAGCCGGGCACGCAGCTGACGATGCGCACGTTCCACACTGGCGGCGTGGCCGGCGACGACATCACCCAGGGCCTGCCGCGCGTCGAGGAACTGTTCGAGGCCCGCAAGCCGAAGGGCCAGGCCGTGATCAGCGACATCGACGGCGAGGTGCGCATCCGGGACACGGAGGGACGTCGCGAGGTCGACGTCCGCGCCGCGGACGGCGAGGTGCAGACCTATGCCATCCCCTACGGCTCGCGCCTCGCGGTGCGCGATGGCATGCAGGTGACTGCAGGCGACGTGCTCACGGAGGGCTCGATCAACCCGCACGATCTCCTGCGCGTGCGCGGCCTGCGCGGTGTGCAGGTCTACCTGGTGCACGAGGTGCAGCGCGTCTACCGCCTGCAGGGCGTCGACATCAACGACAAGCACATCGAGGTCATGGTGCGGCAGATGCTGCGCAAGGTGAAGGTCGAGGACTCCGGCGGCACGGGGCTTTTGCCCGGCGGGCTCGTCGACGTGTTCACCTTCGAGGCCGAGAACGCCGAGGCAATGGCGGCGGGCGGCGAGCCGGCTGTCGCGCGACCGGTGCTGCTCGGCATCACGAAGGCGTCTCTCGCAACCGACTCGTTCCTGTCTGCCGCCTCGTTCCAGGAGACGACGCGCGTCCTGACGGAGGCGGCGATCAACGGCCGCTCGGATCCCTTGCTCGGGCTCAAGGAGAACGTGATCATCGGCAAGCTGGTGCCTTCGGGCACGGGCATGAGCCGCTACCGCAGCATCAAGGTGGCGTTTACGCCGCCAGGCAGCGACGAACCGCAGGAGCCGGTGGGACGCGAAACCGCCGATTGACAGCATTTTTACGCGACAGTACACTATACAAGTGTCTGTCTTCAGGAGTGAGAGCGACCGTTGGAGGATCTCAGGCAGGCCCGCCGCCGCGCGGTGGGCTCCAGGGAAACGCTCAAGCACCTGTCCCAGGGTGACGCGCAGCGCGTGTACATCGCCCGGGACGCCGACGACCACGTCACCGGGCCGGTGCGCCGGCAGGCCGAAGAGGCCGGAGTGCAGGTGGTCGAGGTGGAGAGCATGCAGATATTAGGGCGCGCCTGCGGCATCGATGTCGGTGCCGCGGCCGCCGCGCTGATCGGAGGAGGGAAATCCGGTGCCGACCATTAGCCAGCTGGTACGTCACGGCCGCAAGGCTGTGCACCACAAGTCCAAGGCGCCCGCACTGCAAGGGTCGCCGCAGCGGCGCGGCGTGTGCACCCAAGTGCGCACGACGACGCCGAAGAAGCCGAACTCGGCTCTGCGCAAGATCGCGCGCGTACGCCTCACCAACGGTGAGGAGATCACGGCCTACATCCCGGGCATCGGCCACAACCTGCAGGAGCACTCGGTGGTGCTGGTGCGCGGCGGCCGTGTCAAGGACCTTCCGGGTGTCCGCTACCACATCGTGCGTGGCGCGCTCGACGCCGCCGGGGTGCAGAAGCGGGCCCAGGGCCGCAGCAAGTACGGCGCCAAGCGTCCGGGCAAGAAGTAAGGAGGCAGACCGCGTGCCGCGCAAGGGCAGTGTTCCGCAGCGATCCGTGCTGCCGGACCCCGTCTACCAGAGCGAGATGGTCACCCGTCTGACCAACAAGCTGATGTACGACGGCAAGAAGGCGAAGGCCCAGGCCATCCTCTACGCGGCGCTGAAGCGCGCGGAGGAGATGTCCGAGAAGCCCGCTCTCGAGGTCTTCGAGGCGGCGATCAAGAACGCGATGCCGGCGGTCGAGGTCAAGCCGCGCCGCGTGGGCGGCTCGACCTATCAGGTTCCTGTCGAGGTACGTCCGGAGCGTCGGACCTCGCTGGCCCTGCGCTGGATCGTCAACTATTCCCGTGCCCGCTCCGAGCGCTCCCAGATCGAACGCCTCGCCCGCGAGCTCGTGGAAGCGAGCCAGGGTGCCGGCGGCGCCGTGAAGCGCAAGGAAGAGGTACATCGCATGGCGGAGGCCAACAGGCCGTTCGCGCACTATCGCTGGTAGAGGCACCGCTTGAGATCGGAAACCCAAGGGTAGAGAGGTGAGCAGGATGGCTTCCGCCGGGGGCAAGCAGACCGCCGTGCCCCGGACGTACCCGCTGGAGCGGGTTAGAAATATCGGTATCATGGCGCACATCGATGCCGGCAAGACCACGACGACCGAGCGCATCCTGTTCTACACCGGCCGCGTGCATCGCATGGGAGAGGTGCACGAGGGCGCGGCGACGATGGACTGGATGGTGCAGGAGCAGGAGCGGGGGATCACCATCACCTCCGCTGCCACGACGTGTTTCTGGCGGGATGTTCGCATCAACATTATCGATACGCCCGGACACGTGGACTTTACCGTGGAGGTTGAGCGCAGCCTGCGCGTCCTCGACGGTGCGGTAGCCGTGTTCGACGCCAAGGGCGGCGTGGAGCCCCAGTCCGAGACAGTCTGGCGGCAGGCGGACCACTACCGTGTGCCGCGCATCGCCTACGTCAACAAGATGGACATTGTCGGGGCCGACTTCTTCCGCACGATGGACATGATGGTCGAGCGCCTCGGCGCGCGGCCTGTTGCGGTCCAGCTGCCGATCGGCACGGAAGATCAGTACCGCGGCATCGTGGACCTTGTGCGCATGCGCGCCTTCTACTACGAGGACGACCTCGGGCAGAAGGTCGAGGAGCGCGAAATCCCCGAGGACATGCGCGAACTGGCGGACGAATACCACCACAAGCTCGTGGAGGCCGCCGTCGAATTCGACGAGGGCTACCTCGAGCGCTACCTCGAGGGCGAGGAGATGTCCGCCGAGGAGCTCGTGCACGGTCTGCGCCAGGGCACGGTGCAGTCGCAGATCTCGCCGGTGCTCTGCGGTTCGAGCTACCGCAACAAGGGCGTGCAGCCGCTGCTCGACGCGATTGTCGACTACCTGCCGTCGCCGCTCGACGTCCCGCCGGTGCAGGGCACCGTGCCGGGTGGCGAGGAACTGCTGACGCGGGAGTCGTCCGACGACAGCCCGTTCTCGGCTCTCGCCTTCAAGATCATGACCGACCCGTATGTCGGCAAGCTGGCGTTCTTCCGGGTTTACTCCGGCAGGCTCCAGGCCGGGTCGTACGTCTACAACTCGACCAAGGGCAAGCGCGAGCGCATCGGCCGCATCCTGCAGATGCACGCGAACCACCGCGAGGAGATCCAGGAGGTCACGGCGGGGGACATCGCCGCTGCCGTGGGGCTGAGGGACACCTCGACAGGGGACACGCTCTGCCAGGAGGACCAGCCGATCGTGCTCGAGGCCATGACCTTCCCCGAGCCGGTCATCTCGGTGGCCATCGAACCGAAGACGAAGGCCGACCAGGACAAGATGGGCGCAAGCCTGGCGAAGCTCGCCGAGGAGGACCCGACGTTCCGCATGCACACCGACCCCGAGTCCGCCCAGACGATCATCTCCGGGATGGGCGAGCTCCATCTGGAGATCATCGTCGACAGGCTGCTCAGGGAGTTCAAGGTTGCGGCCAACGTTGGCAAGCCGCAGGTTGCCTTCCGCGAGACTCTGCGTCGCGAGGTCGAGTCGGAAGGCCGCTTCGTGCGTCAGACCGGTGGCCATGGCCAGTACGGCCACATCTGGCTGCGCATCATTCCGCTCGAGCCGGGCGGGGGCTTCGTCTTCGAGAACAAGATCGTGGGCGGCGTCGTGCCGAGGGAATACGTCCCGGCCGTCGAGGCTGGCGTGCGCGAGGCCATGGAGACTGGCGTGCTGGCCGGATATCCGGTCGTGGATATCAAGGTCCAGGCGTACGACGGCTCCTACCACGAGGTCGACTCCTCGGAGATGGCGTTCAAGATCGCGGGCTCCATGGCCTTCAAGGACGGCGCGCGCAAGGCGGGACCGCTTCTGCTCGAGCCGATCATGAAGGTCGAGGTCGTGGTGCCGGAGGACTACATGGGCGACGTGATCGGAGACCTCAACGGCCGCCGCGGCCACATCGAGGGACTCGAGGCGCGCGGCAACGCCCAGGTGATCCGGGGTTTCGTGCCCCTGGCCGAAATGTTCGGCTACGCCACCGACCTGCGCTCGCGGACCCAGGGACGCGGCGTCTACACGATGCAGTTCGACCACTACGCCGAGGTGCCGAAGAACGTCGCCGAGGAGATCCAAAAGGCGCGCAGCGGCGGCAAGGCCTGACCCGAAACTGTTGAAGGGGGTACCGAGCGATGGCGAAGAAGAAGTTCGAGCGAACGAAGCCGCACGTGAACGTGGGGACGATCGGGCACATCGACCACGGCAAGACGACGCTGACGGCTGCGATCACGAAGGTTCTGGCGGCGG
>JAJZQO010000065.1 GCA_021847575.1 Bacillota bacterium
AAACGGGATGTTGTTCGCCCGCGCAAACGCCCCGTATGGAGGCTGCATCGGTACAGAGCATGCAGTTCTGAGCCAGCCCCAGTCGGGTGGGCCGTCCAAGACTTGGCTCGCGAGGCGTCCGCCCAGGGGTGCCGGGCCGCCGGCGCGCAAACCGGCCGAGCGACGGGCAAGCCTTGGGACCGTGCCGGGGGCCGCCGCGAACGCCGAGCCTCAGCTGTCGCCGCCGTCACCGCCACGGTGACCCGTCGCCTTGCCGGGCAGCGGCACCTCCGAGCCCCAGCGCCCACGGTGCAGCATCGGGCCAGATGCCTCCTCCGGCGCTTTTGCGCCGGCTCTCAGGGCCCTGACGGCGCCGCCGGCCCCGCTGCCGCCAGCTCCACGCCCTGCCCTGCCGCGAACGCCACGAAGTCCCGCATGGCGCGCTCGGCCATGGCCGCCTTGCGCTGCTCCTTGCGCTTCGGCGGGTCGGGCAGCGGCTCCATCAGGCCGAAGGCCACGTGCATCGGCTGGAACGATGCTTGATCGGACGACGCGACATAGCGGAAGAGACCGCCGATCGCCGTCGTTGCGGGCCAGGCGAGCGGAGAGTCCCCGCGCAGGACTCGAGCCAGGTTGATCCCCGCGACGAGGCCGCCCGCGGCCGCTTCCACGTAGCCCTCGCTGCCGACGATCTGTCCGGCGAAGAAGAGGTCCTGTCGCAGGCGCGTCTGCAGCGTCGGCAGGAGGATGGCGGGACTTTTCAGGAACGTGTTCCGGTGGATGACGCCATAGCGCTCGAACTCGGCCTGCCGCAGGGCGGGGATCAGGCGGAAGACGCGTTCCTGCTCGCCAAAGCGCAGACCGGTCTGGCAGCCCACGAGGTTCCAGAGCGTGCCTTCGCGATCCTCGCGGCGCAGCTGGAGCACCGCGTGGGGCCGGCTGCCGTCGGGCTGCCGCAGGCCGACTGGACGCATCGGGCCGAAACGCAGCGTGTCCTGGCCGCGCCGCGCCAGGACCTCGACAGGCAGGCACGCCTCGAAGTAGCGCTCGTCCTCGAACGTTTCTCGCGCATGTCCCTCGGCCCCTTGCAGCGCCTGCCAGAAGGTGTCGTATTCCTCTGGCGTCATGGGGCAGTTGGCGAACGCTTCCGCTTCGCCCTTGCCGTAGCGGCTGGCGAAGTACACCTTGGACCAGTCGATCGACTCGCCTGTGACGATCGGCGAGGCGGCGTCCCAGTAGGCCAGGTCCCCTTCGCCGAGCAGGGAGCCGATGGCATCGTGCAGGCCCGGCGAAGTGAGCGGCCCCGTCGCGACGACAGCGGGCCCCTCCGGCACTTGCGTTAGCTCGGCGCGCACGATTTCGATGCGGGGGTGTCCTGCGACGTGGTCCGTCACGTCGGCCGAAAATCTGTCGCGGTCCAGCGTGAGCGCGGTGCCGCCCGGGATGCGGTGGCGATCGCCGAGGCGGATGATCAGGGAGCCGAGGCGACGCATCTCCGCCTTCAGCAGCCCAACCGGGTGGTCCAGTGCTTCCGAGCGGAAGGTGTTGGAGCAGACGAGTTCCGCCAGTTCGCCAGTATGGTGGGCAGGGCTCATGCGCAGCGGCCGCATCTCGTACAGGCGCACCCGCAGGCCCCGCTCCGCGAGCTGCCAGGCGGCCTCGCTGCCCGCAAGCCCGCCGCCGACGACGGTCACGTCGGTCATGGGGCACTACCTCCTTCGCCTTGCCAGGGACACGGTCGCGCCGCAACGGCGACGGCCGCACCCAATCCCTCTTCACGGCCCTTGGCTGGCCTTCCTGCAAGCGTGCCAGGCCCAAAGGAGGTCATGCGCCGGTGTGGTCACGGCGGGACTTTTCCTGCAATCGCGGCCCTGAAGAAACTGAGCCGGCACTTTGGCGCAAAAAAGCGCGGCGACGTGGCCTCACATGCAGGTAGCAGGTCCATTCTGAAGAAAATTTAACAGGCATTTCGGAAATTCGAAGGAGGCGTCGTCCGTTCCATGGCCAAGCTGAGTGCCCGACATGCCGCTCTCGGGACTGCCCTAGTCCTCGCTACCAGCCTGCTTGCAGCTTGCGGCTCATCCCCCGCAAGCACGAAATCGACCAATCCGGCGAATCAGGCCCTGGTACTCCTGCAGAATTATGACGTGACCAGCATGGATCCAGCGATCGCGTACGACCCGCCCAGCAGCCAGGTGGTCAGCCTGGCCTACGGCACGCTCCTTACGCTCAAGGGCAGCAGCACCGAGCTCGCCCCCGGCCTCGCGACCTCCTGGCAGAGCTCCGCAGGCGGCAAGGTCTGGACGTTCAGCCTGCGCAAGGGCATCCACTTTGCCGACGGTTCCGCGTTCAACAGCCAGGCGGTCAAGTTCGCCTTCGAGCGCACGATCAAGATGAATCAGGGTCCCGCCTGGATGCTCGACGTGATCAAGTCCATCGCGACGCCATCGCCTGACAAGGTCGTCATCACGCTCAAGTACGCATACCAGCCGTTCATCTACTCGCTCGCCCAGCCCTCGGGCACCGCGATCATCAGTCCCGCCGGCGTGAAGAAGCACGGCAACGCCTGGTTCCAGAACCACACCGACGGCACCGGCCCGTACCAGGCCAGCCAGTGGGTGCACGGCCAGCAGGTCGTCATGGTGCGCAACCCCCACTACTGGCAGGGCTGGCAGGGTGACCACTTCAACAAGGTCATCCTCAAGATCGTGACCGAGCCTTCGACACAGCAGATGCTGCTCCAGACGGGCGGCGCGGACATGAACATCGCCTTCCCGCTCAGCAACGTCTCGCAGCTCAAGAACCAGAAGGGGCTCAAGGTCCTGACCGAACCGGGCCTCAACATCCTCTACATCGGCCTGAACAACAAGACGGGCCCGACAGCCAACCAGCTCGTCCGCCAGGCGCTCTCCTACACGCTCGACTACCAGGGCGCCGTGAAGGAGATCTACAGCGGCTACGCCCAGCAGGCCAAGGGCCCGCTGCCGCCAGCCCTGTGGGGCTACGACGCCTCTCTGCCGCAGTACCACCTGGACCTCGCGAAGGCCAAGCAGCTGCTCACCCAGGCGGGCTACCCGCACGGCTTCCCGATGACCATCACAGTCGAGGAGAACCCGCTCTACCAGCAGGTGGTCGAGAGCTGGCAGAGCACCTTGAAGCAGATCGGCATCACCGCCACGATCACGACCATGCCCTGGGCGACGGAGTACAAGAAGATCTCCGTGCTCAAGACGGCGCCGAGCGCCTTCATCACGAGCTGGTACGCCGACTTCGCCGACCCGGACGACTTCCTCTACCCGCAGTACGCCTCGAACCAGCAGGGCACCGTCGGCTTCAACCTAGAGTGGTACGGCAACCCGCAGGTGGACAAGCTGCTGAACCAGGCGCGCGTCACGCCGGACCACCAGCAGCGCATCACTCTCTACCAGCAGGTGCAGAAGCTCCTCATCCAGCAGGCGCCGGCGATCTGGGTCCTTGACCAGAAGACCGCCGTTGTCGAGCGCAGCAACGTGCACGGCTACGTGTACAACGCGCTGTGGCCGGTGAACGCCTACTCGATGACCAAGAACTAGCCTTCCCGCGGGCGCGGGCGGGCGGCCCCTGGGCGGCCCGCCCGCGTCCCCTTTCCCTGCGACTGGGGGGTCGACTGCTTGTTCTCCTTCATCGTGCGGCGTCTCGGGCAGCTGATCCTCGTGCTTTTCGGCATGCTCGTCTTGACATTCTACGTCTCGCACATGGTGCCGGGCGACCCGGCCCGCCTCGCCGCAGGCCTGCACGCGACGCAGTCCCAGGTCAACCAGGTCAGGCGGCAGTTCGGTCTGAACCTGCCGCTCACCGCGCAGTTCGTGCGCTACGCGGCGAACCTCCTGCACGGCAATCTCGGCCTGTCGATCCTGACCCGCAATCCCGTGTCTGCCGACCTCGGCGCGTACTTCCCCGCCACGCTCGAGATCACCCTCACGGCGCTTTTGATCGTGCTCGTCGTCGGCATCCCGCTCGGCGTCGTCAGCGCCGTGCGCCGCGACGGCATGCCTGACCACTTCTCGCGCGTCTTCGCCCTCCTCGGCGTCTCGATGCCGCCGTTCTGGCTCGCGGTGCTGCTGCAGGAGGTGTTCGCGCAGAAGCTCGGCTGGCTGCCGGTCGGCGGCATGCTCTCGAGCTACCTGACACCGCCGGGCCACATCACGGGCCTCTACGTGCTCGACAGCCTCTTTACGGGCAACTGGCCGGACTTCACCTCGGCCTTCGCGTCGCTCATCCTGCCGTCCGTGACCCTCGCCTTCGGCTCGCTCGCGATCATGACGCGCATGGTGCGCGCCAAGCTGCTCGACGTGCTGCATCAGGACTTCATCCGCACCGCGCGCGCAAAGGGACTGCCGGAGCGGCGCGTCATCTACATCCACGCCCTGAAGAACGCCCTGCCGCCGGCCGTCACGGTGATCGGCCTGCAGGTGGGCTCGCTGCTGCAGGGAGCCGTGCTCGTCGAGGCGATCTTCGCCTGGCCCGGCGTCGGCACCTACGCCCTGCAGGCCTCGGAGGGCCTCGACTTCCCGGCGATCCTCGGCTTCACCCTGCTCGTCTCCGTCGTCTACGTGCTGATCAACACCATCGTCGACATCCTCTACGCCTTCCTCGACCCGCGCATCAGCTACTCCTGAGAGGTGAGCAGTCTTGGCTTTGCAGACGGTGCCGCGTCCTGAGGCGACAGAGCCGGCGCCGAGGAAGCGCAGCATCCTGAGGCCGCTCATCCGAAACCGCCTTTCACTCGGCGGCGGCGTGCTGGCGGCGCTTTTCCTCGTCTTCGCGGCGATCGGCCCCTACCTCGCGCCGTTCAACCCCACCTTGGTGCAGCTGCAGAACCGCTTCCTGCCGCCGGGCGCCCAGGGGCACGTCCTGGGCACCGATGAGCTCGGCCGGGACATCCTGAGCCGCCTACTCGCCGGCGACCGCTACGCCCTCGAAGTGGCGGTGCTTGTCCTCGGCATCGCTCTCGCGGTCGGGTTCCTGGTCGGCGCCGCGGCCGGCCTGGGCAGCCGCTGGCTCGACGACACCCTGATGCGGGTGACGGACATGTTCCTCGCGTTCCCGCCGCTCGTGCTGGCCATGGCGGTGGCGGCGGCGCTCGGTCCCTCGCTCGTCCACGCGATGCTCGCGATGGCGGTGGTCTGGTGGCCCGTCTACGCGAGGCTCATACGCGGACAGCTGCTCATCCTGAGGCATGCCGACTATGTCGAGGCTGCCCTGGCCTCCGGCGCCCCGCGCCTGCGCGTCCTGCTGCGCCACATCGTGCCGAACATGCTCGACCCCATCCTGGTCCAGCTGACCATGGACGTCGGCAACGCGATCCTCACCGCCGCGAGCCTGGCGTTCGTCGGGCTCGGCGCGCAGCCGCCCAGCCCCGACTGGGGCCTGATGGTGGCGACCGGCCGGCTCTACGTCCTGCAGCAGTGGTGGATCGTCACATTCCCGGGCCTCGCGATCCTGGTCGTCGTCCTCGCCTTCAACCTGCTGGGCGACGGGCTGCGCGACGTGCTCGACCCCACCCTGCAGCAGAGGTGAGCAGTTTGGTCGGGATCGACCGGGCACGCCTGCTGGAACATCTGCGATTCTTCTCGACCGAGACGCCCAACCGCGCCGCAGGTTCGGCTGATGAGGCGCGAGCCGCCGACTACGCCGCCGAAAACCTGCGCGCAGCCGGCTGGCGGGTTGCTTTCGAGCCATTCGAGACGCTGACGAGCCGGGTGCGCGAAACTGTCGTCTCGGTCTCGGGCGATCGGGATCTGCCCGCCGTGGGCATCGGCTACGCGACGCCGCGCGGCTCCGGCCGCTTCCTCGACCTCGTCGACGCGGGCGACGGCAGCCTCGCGGCCTACAATGGCGTCGATGCGGCCGGCAAGGCGGTGCTCGTCGCCGCCGGCGGGCCGAGCGTGCCCGACAAGAGCTTCATCGCGCACCGCAAGGGGGCTGCGGCCGTCCTGCTCGCGAGCCCGCCGTCGCCGGAGCCCAGCCTCGCCCTGCGCGCCCAGAAGGGCGTCTGGGGGCCGCCGCTGCCCGAGGATCTCCTGGACCTTCCCGACGTCACTGCGGTCAGCCTCACGCACCAGGGCGGTCAGCGTCTGCGCGAGCTTCTGCGCCTGCGTGGCCGCGTGCAGGTGCGGCTCGGCCATGCGGCCGAGACCCTCTGGCGGCCACTGCGGCAACTGGTCGCCAGGTTCGGCCCGGACGAGGCCGAATTCGTCCTGCTGCACGGCCACCTCGACGCGTGGAGCCCAGGCGTGACCGACAACGCCACAGGCATCGCCGCCCTGCTCGAGACGGGGCGCGCCCTGGCGCAGGGACCCGTACCGCCGCGCGGCCTGCGCCTCGCCCTCTGGACAGGCCACGAGGTCGAGGAGGCGTCCGGGTCGGCAGCCTTTGTCGAAGCCCACTGGGCCGAACTGCGGCGCTGCGTTGCCCACCTCAACGTAGACTCGCCAGGCTGCGAGGGCGGCGAGCGCGTCATCCTCTACCGCAGCCTGGAGCTGCGCACGCTGGCGAGCAGCGTGCTCGCGGCCGAGGGTGTGCCTCTGGCCCGGGAACTGCCCCTGGCGAAGGAGTCGGACAATTCCTTCGCGCTCGCGGGGGTGCCCGGGCTTGGCGTGGTCCCCGCGGGCGAAAGCGTTGGCACATCCCCTGGCCAACGGGTTGCGCCGCTCTGGTGGATGCACACGGACCGCGACACCATCGAGCGCGTCCGGCCCGATCTGTTGGTGCGCGACACGGCGCTCGCGCTCAAGCTGGCGCGTGTCCTCGCGCGCAGGCCCACCCTGCACGACTTCGCTCCCGTCCAAGACCTCCTGCACGACACACTCGCACAACTCGGCGACCCGTCCCTTCTGGCGGCCTGGCCGAAGGCGGCGAAGGCGCTGGCAGGGGTCCGCAGCGGCGAGGGGGCACGCCACGTCTCGCGCCTTCTGCTCGCCACCCTCGGCACGCGCGGCGGGCGCCTGCACCAGGACCGCTACGGCGACCCGCACTACGCGTACGAATACCCCGGCATCGCGCACCTCCTGGGAGCCGACGCGCCGGAGCACACGCTCCTGCCGGCCCGCCTGCGCGAGCGCAACCGCTTGGACGATCTCATCCACGCGCTGCAGAGTTTGGAGGCGTCACCTGATGGACCGTGAGCTGCAAGGTCGCGTACGCGACCTGACCATCGATCTCGTGTCCGTACCGAGCGTCAACGGCACCCCTGGCGAGAAGGCCTTCGCCGAGCGGCTCCTCACCCTGCTTCGATCTCTCAAGACGCCGCGGCCCATCGAGGTCTTCAGCATTCCCGCCGACCACGACGCGCTCGCGCGCCCAGTGGTGTTCGCGCGCCTGCGCGGCACGCGCAGCGCCGAGGCGGTCCTCATGCTGGGCCACTACGACGTGGTGGACGTGCAGGATTTCGGCCGCCTCACGGACCTGGCCTTCGATTCCCCCAGCCTCACGCGCTGGTATCGGGAGCACGGCGAAGGCGAGGCGCGGCGCGCGGCCGAGAGCGGCGACTACCTCTTCGGGCGCGGCGTTCTGGACATGAAGGGCGGCATCGCCACCTGCATCGCCGTGCTCGAGCGGCTCGCGCGATCCGAGCCGCTCGCGGGCGACCTGATCGTTGCCCTCGCGCCGGACGAGGAGGCGAACTCGGTTGGCGTGAAAACAGTGCGGCGCGTCCTGGGCGAACTGCAGAGCCAGGAGGGTCTGCGCCTTGTCGCCGCGCTCAACACCGACAGCACCTCGCCGGAGTCGCCGGACGACCAGCGCCGTTACGGCTATACCGGCAGCATCGGCAAGCTCCTGCCCGCCATCTTTCTCGGCGCGGTGCCGACGCACGCGACGCGGCTGGCGCAAGGCTTCGTCGAGCCCGCGGCCCTGCTCGGGCGCGTGCTTGCGCACCTCACGGCGCATCCCGAGCTGACCGACCGCTACGGCGACCAGACCGCAGCGCCGCCCGTGGTGCTGCACTTCGCCGACAGCCGCCGCGGCTATGACGTGCAGACCCTGAACTGGGCCTGGGGCTACCTCAACCTCCTGACGATGTCGCGCACCCCGGCGCAGATCACGGAGCTGCTGCTGCGGCTCGTCCGCGAGGGCCTGGACCTGGCCTCGCAGGACATCTCCGGGCGTCTGCAGGCGCTGGGCCTCGAGGGCGTGCCGAAGGTGCCGGTCGTCACCTTCGGCGACCTTGTCGACCGGCTGCGCCGCGAGCATCCTGACCCGGACTCCGTCCTTCGCCGGGCCGAGGCGCTTGCCGCGGACACGGACCTACGCGAGCGTGCGCGCCAGACCGTCGAGGATGTCTGGCTGGCACTGGGCTCCGAGCCGATGGCGGTCCTCTTCTACGCGCAGGACATCATGCCGCGCGTCCTCTCGGACGACCCTCGCCTCAGGCGTGCGCTCGACGCGACCCTTGCCCGGCACGGCCTCGCCGAGACCTTCGTCACGCGCAGCATCTACCAGGGCATCTCGGACATGAGCTTCCTCGCGTCGTCCCCGGACGACGCGCATCTCGGGGCGTTCCGCAGGGACTACCCGCTGGCCGCGGCGACGCCGGAACTTCCTCCCGCGCCAGACATGCCGCTCCTGAACATCGGCCCTTCGGGCTTCGACCCCCATCAGCCGACTGAGCGCGTGCAGGTGGGCTGGTCGTTCGGCGTCATGCCGGAAGTGGTGCTGGACCTCGTCTCCGCGCTCATGCCCTAAGAGGCACCGCTGCGAGGGGCGCCCCAGGGATGGGGCGCCCCTCGCAGCATGCCCGCCGCCTTCAGTCCAGAACGCGGTAGACCGCGCGTTCACGGTTCTCGATGCGCGGCAGGACCTGCTGCTCGATCACGGACCGGTAGTGCCCGGTTTCGCGGTGCGCAGCGAGCGCGGCTTCGTCGCGGTACTGTTCGTAGAGCAGGATCCGCCGCGGGTCGTCCAGGGCCACATGCACCGAGAACGCGGCGCAGCCCGGCTCGCCAAGGGCCAGCGGGGCGAACTCCCGCAGGATCCCCGCCACCTCCTCCGCCATGCCCGCGCGCACGAGGTACCTTGCCACGAGCGCGATCACCTGCCATCCCTCCAGCCGCATCGATCGGATCCAGACCGAACATCGCATGTCCTGGTCCGCACGACAAGGCGGCGATGTCGATCGGCAGGCTACGGTCCAGACTGCAGGACCGGCCCCCTCTAGCCGCCCGCGGCGCCGGTCCTGCGCCAAGCCCCGACCGCCATCTCGATCGCGATGCCGACTCCGGCCACGGCAAGGAGCCAGACGAGCGGCTGCCCGACGACGGGCAGCCAGCGCCAGAGGGCGAGCAGCACGGCCGCGGCCCAGACGCCGCAGCACCAGGGACAGCCGATCAGGGCCTCTACGAGCTCCCGCGCGGCGCCGCCCTGCGGATAGCGCCTGGCCACGGCTCCTGCCGCCCAATGGCGCAGCGGCCCTGCGATCCTGTCCTCCACGACCAGGTGGGTGAGGCGAAAGCAGGCAAAGCCCAGGAGAAGCAGTGTGGTGGCCGACATAGCCTATCTTCCTCTCTTCGCCGAAGCGGCTCGCAGCGCCGCATCGTGCCGCGGCGACCGAGGCCGGGTGCCGCTTCCTGAGAGAATATGCCTGCTGAGGGGGGGCCGGTGCCTCAAGGCAGCCGGAGCCGCTGGCTCGGGGCAGCGGCGACGATTTGCGCAATCGGTGGCTGGACGCGCCTGCGACCCGCCCCCGCGGGCATATACGTCTTTGTGCGGCCCCGTCGCAGAGGGGCTCTCGCCCGTAGGTCCCGGGTCGCGACCATTCCTGGCGGAGGTGGGTTCATGCCGTACACGGCCGAGATCAGCCGGGCCAACCCGTCCTGCTTCCTTTTCCTCATCGACCAGTCCGGTTCGATGGCCGATGCCTGGGGCGGAGGGCAGGACGGCATCGCGGGCAGCAAGGCCCTCGAGGTGGCGACGATCGTCAACAACCTTCTGCGCAACATCGTGCTCAAGTGCTCGAAGGACGAAGGCGTGCGCAACTACTTCGACGTCGGCGTGATCGGCTACGGCAGTCACGTCGGTCCGGCGTTCGGCGGCACGCTGGCCGGCCGGGATCTGGTGGCGGTCGCGGACCTCGCGGATGCGCCGCTCAGGATCGAGGACCGCACGCGCAAGGTCATGGACGGGGCGGGAGGTGTCCTCGATACGACCGTCAAGTTCCCCGTCTGGTTCGATCCCGTGTCCTTCGGCGGCACGCCGATGCGCGCCGCGTTCGCCGAGGCCCTGCGCGTCCTGCGCCCCTGGATCGAGAGCCATCCGGCGAGCTATCCGCCGATCGTCTTCCACATCACGGACGGGGAGTCGACAGACGGCGACCCGAGCCAGGACGCCGCGGACCTGCGCCGGCTCGGCACCCAGGACGGCCCTGTGATGCTGTTCAACATCCACGTCTCGTCGCAGCCCGAGCAGGAGATCAGCTTCCCCGCGACGCCGCCGGGGCTGCCCGACGCCTATGCCACCATGCTCTTCGACATGTCGAGCGACCTGCCGTCCGAGATGCGCGAGCGTCTCCAGATGGAAGGCTACGCAGCGCCCGCCGGTGCGCGCGGCTTCATCTTCAACGCTGAGCCCACGGCGCTCGTGAACTTTCTCGATATCGGCACGCGGCCTGCCAACCTGCGCTGACGCCCCCATGCGCCTCAGCGCAGGGATGCTCTCCCTGCCCAAGGCCGGCGCGTCGCGCAACGAGTACGAGGACGCCTGGGCCTGCCCGACCGCTTGCGCCCAGCCGTCCCCGCCCCTGCGCTGCGCCATGGCCGACGGGGCGAGCGAATCGTCGTACGCGCGCCTCTGGGCGCAGATCCTGGTTCGCTCCTTCGCGCAGGGCGAGTGGGACCCGCAACGGGACGACCGCTCGCAACTGGACCGGCTGAGGCGTCGCTGGCTGCGCATCGTCAGCCGGCGGCCGCTGCCGTGGTATGCGGCGGAGAAGGTGCGCCTGGGCGCCTACGCCACCTTCATCGGCGTCGAGCTCTCGGCGCCGCACGGGGCCATTGTCCCCTGGCGGGCGGCGGCCCTCGGCGACTCCTGCCTCTTCCAGCTGCACGGGGACGAGATCGTCACGGCGTTCCCCATCGCCTCGCGCGGCGACTTCCCGGCCAGGCCCTTCGCGCTCTGCTCACGGCCCGGCGAGGAGCAGAGCGTCCTGGCGATCTGCGGCGAGGCGCACGCTGGCGACAGCTTCCTCATGATGACCGACGCCCTCGGCCGCTGGTTCCTCGCGCAGCGGGAAGCCGGCGGGCGGCCCTGGCGGACGCTCCTCCGCCTCTCCGAGCTGGGAGCTCCCGCTTTCGCGCGCTGGGTACGGGCACGGCGCGCTTCGGGAGCGATGGGCAACGACGATGTCACCTTCGCCTGGCTCGCGCTGCGGGAGGTCTAGCCGTGCTGCCGCCGCTCACCGCCTATCAGGAGGCCGTGCAGCACCCCCTGAGCGCCTTCGGGGACCCCGAGCTCAGGCTCGCCCAGCCGGAGCTGGACGCCTTCGGCCTGCCGAAGCCGCGCAGCGGCAGCATGGCGGTCGTCTTCCGCCTGCAGGGTCAGGGCGAGGCCTGGGCGGTGCGTTGCTTCCAGCGCCTGGCCCAGGACCAGGGGGAGCGCTACGCCGCGATCTCCCGCTACCTGCGCGAGCGCCAGTTGCCCTACTTCGTGCCCTTCGACTTCCTCGAGCGGGGCATTCTCGTCGAAGGGCGCTGGCAGCCGATCGTCAAGATGGCCTGGGCCGAGGGAGAACCCCTGGACCGCTACGTGCACCGCCACCTCGCCGACCCGAAGCTCCTCGCGCAGCTTGCCGACCGGTGGCAGCGCATGCTGGTGGATCTCGAAGCGCACCGCGTCGCGCATGGCGATCTGCAGCATGGCAACGTACTGGTCGACGGCGGCCGCCTCACGCTCGTCGACTACGACGGCATGTTCGTGCCTTCCCTCGCCGGCAGGCCGTCCCTCGAGCTCGGCCACCCGAACTACCAGCACCCCCGCCGCAGCGCCAGCGACTACGGTCCATGGCTGGACCGTTTCTCCGGCCGCGTCGTCCACCTGGCCCTCGCCGCGCTCGCGCTGCGACCCGAGCTGTGGCGCGAGCACGGCGGCGGCGAGGAGTGCCTGCTCCTGCGGCGCTCGGACTTCGTGGATCCGCGCGCCTTGGTCTGGGCGCAGCTGATGGACCTTGGCCCGCCTGGCGTTGGGCGCCTCGCCGCTCAGCTCAAGGACTCGCTTGCGGGGGCACCGTCCGATGTGCCGCGCCTCGGGCAGAACTCGCGCATTGCGGGCATCCTCGCGCAGGGCCGGCCGGCCGCGGGCCGCACAAGGCCGCAGGCCGCGGCTCCCCCGCTGGCCGAGAGCCGTCTGCCTGCCTGGGTGCGGGACCTGCGGGACTGTGAGGGCGCGGTCGGCGCCAGCGCCCACGGCCTTGCGCTCGGCGTCCAGCCGGCGCCGCAGGGCCAATCTCGGCCCGCGCTCCCTGCCCGGGGGCAGCCGCTCGAGCGCCTGCTGCTGCCCGCATGGGGCGTGGGCCTGCTCACAGGCGGAGCGCTCGCGGCGCGGTATGGAGCGCTGGCGGCGGAGGCCGTCGCCCTCTGGACGCTTGGGTGCGCCGGAGCACTCGCGCTCCGCTGCAGTCTGAAGCGGGATGTGCGCGAGGCGAGGCGCCTGCGCCGCCTCGCCGCCCGGGCCCGGCGCAAGGCGGCCAGGGCCACGGCCATGCTGGCCAGGGCGGAGCTCAAGCTGAGGACCCTGCGCGAGAGAAGCCTGGGCACCCTGGCCAGCATCGCCGACGAGCGCGAACAGCTGGGGCGGGCGACCCGTGCGCAGAGGCGGGAGCTGCGGCGGGAGTATGGACTGGACGCGTTCTCGGCCAGCTTCCGAGAGCTGCGCGAGCGGTCGCTCGCGGGACGCGCGCAGCGATTGCGGGAACTGCGGGAGCAGGCCATCCGGCAGGAACTCGAGAGCCATCGCGTGGCCGACGACCCTTCGCTCGACGTGCGGCGCACCGCCAGGCTCGCGCTGTTGGCCGCTGGCGTCACGACGGCCTGGGACCTCGTTGCCGTGCGGGACCGGCTCGTGATCAGTCGCGGCGGGCGGCGGCGCTACGCGGAAGCGCTCGGCCCCGAGCGTGCGCAGCGGATCGAGGCTTGGCTCAAGTCGGCCCAGCGCCAGGCCCTGGCCGCCGCGCCAACCCGCCTGCCGCCGGGCGAGGAGCGCCTCTGGGACGAGAGCCTCGCCCAGGCGCTGCATGAGCAGCGTCTGCGCTGGAGGGCGGCCGAACGCCGGTTCATGACGCGCATCGGCAGGCTCAGCCGCGACGCGCGACGTCGCCGGCAAGACCTCGACCTGCGGGCGCAGGCCCACCGCCAAGCCCTGCTCGCCGAGGAGGGACCGCTCCAGGCACTGATCGGTCGCCTGCAGGCGGAGATCGACGGCGAGCAAACCCGGGAGATCGGCATCCGCCGGGAACTCGAGCGATATGACGGTGTAAGCTTCGGTCTCTATTTGCGGGAACTGCTGCCGCGCGTCGGCCGCTGGCTGCCCTGACCGTCTGCGGCAGCTCGGTCCAGCGTCCTCCCTTGTCGCGGCTGACGAGCAGGCGCCCGTCCGCCGTGCGCATGTGGGCCACGCTGGGACCCACCGGGCGCACCAACTCGTCGGGCCAGTGACGCACCGAAGCCAGCCTACCGGGCGCCAGCACGTAGAGGCGGCTCAGCGGCGAACCCGCGAAGGCGATCCAGAGCGCGCCGCCGCCCAGCCCTGCCACCGAGCGGAAGAGCCCGGCAAGGCATGCCGATGGAAGGCATCGCGCGGCAGTGGATCGGCCCCGCCGCCTGCGCGGCGAGAGGGGCGTCGAGCAGCGACGCGGCGCAGACGGCGGCCGGCATCGCCTGCAACTCTGGCCGGCAGGATTGGCCACCGCAAGTGGCGTACGGGGCTGTGGGGTGAGCGAAATGGAACGTCTCGCAGGACGCGCGGTCGTAACGGGAGCCACGAGCGGCATCGGCAAGGCGATGGCTCAGGCCCTCCTCGAGGCCGGGATGGAGGTCGTGGTGGCGGCGCGCGCGAGCGCCCGGCTCGAAGGCCTGGTCGCCGCATGGCGCGCGGACGGCCTGTCGGCCAGGCAGGGTCCGGTCGACGTGCGCGACCCGGCATCGGTGCAAGATCTGGCCGCAAGGGTCGAGTCCGAGTTCGGTGCCATCGACCTGCTCGTCAACAACGCGGGCATCGGCATGCGCACGGTCAACCCGCGCTTCCTGAGCGATCCGATGCCGTTCTTCGAAGTGCCGCTCGACGGCTTCGAGGACGTGGTGCGGACGAACCTCACCGGCTACTTCCTGGTGGCCAGGGCCTTCGCGGGGCACTTCCTGCGCAATAGGCGCGGCAGAATCATCAACGTCACCATGAACGTCGAGACGATGCAGCGTCGCGGCTTCGTGCCGTACGGCCCCGCCAGGGCCGGCGCCGAAGCCCTCAGCCGCATCATGACCGAGGATCTGCGGCCGTACGGGATCTGGGTCAACCAGGTCCTGCCGGGCGGGGCGACCGCGACGGGCATGATCCCCGACGGGGCGGCGTCCGCCCGCCTGCTCGACCCCGCGATCATGGGGCCGCCGGCCGTCTTCCTGGCTTCCGGGGAGGCAGAGGGCCTCACGGGCCAGCGCATCGTCGCGAAGGACTTCGACGCCTGGCTCAGCGCCTTCAGGTCCCGGCGGCAGGGGCTCTAGCCTTGGGCCCGCCGGCACCTACCTGCGAGGTCCGCGCGGTGCTGTTCGACGCGGGCAACACCCTGCTCGACCTCGACTGCGCCTTTCTCGCCGACCTCTGCGGCAAGCTGGGCCTGGCGGAGATCG
>JAJZQO010000066.1 GCA_021847575.1 Bacillota bacterium
GGCCTGATTCCCATCAACCGAAGTCTGCACCTTGACGCCTTGGCCGATTTCGATGGTCTGGGGCGCGGAAGTGGCGGCCGGGTTGTAGGCGCCGCTTACGACGGGCGCTTGCTGTGCGACGCCCGAAAATACGTACTCACCGGCATATTGCGTGTTCGCGAGGCTTTCCGCCTGCTGCACCAAGGAGGCCGCCTTTTGCGACAGATCAGTGAGGTCTTGGGCTGTCATGCTTCCCGAGGTGCCCTGCTCGGCCAACGACTGTGCCGACGAAATCACGCTTTGGATCTGCGACATCGCCTGGTCGGCTGTCTGCATCTTACTTTGGGCAGCCCGCGCGTTGCCCTGCCATGATGTCACCTGCTGCTGCGCAGATGTCAGCTGAAGCACGACCGCCGTTCCTGCCGGATTGTCCGAGGGTTGCGAGATGGAGACGCCGGAACTCGCCTCTTCCTGGGTGCGGACGTACGCCGCCTGGGCCTGGTCCAGATTCTGTGTCAGGTTTTGATACATCATCTGATCGGTAATGCGCACCGGGTCTCCCTCCCCCTCGAATGATCAGGGCATTCCTGATCTTATGGCTGAATCGCGCTGAGCAGGGACTGCAGAGAGCTGTCCATGGCCTCTGCTACCTTGGCGGCGGCCGTGTACATGCTTTGGGCCTGAATGAGATTGGTCATCTGCTCATTGATCGACACGCCGGACGTCTGTTCACGCTGCGAGGTGATCTGCGTCAACAGAGAATTCGAGGTGCTCTGCAGATTTTGAGACAGGTCTACGGATGCTCCCATGTCGGAGACGAACGCAGCGTACTGCTGCAGCGGTCCGCCCTGTGTCTGCGCGATGTCAGCCATGGCCGTCGCATTGGCGCCGTCTCCCGCATTCGCCGTCGCGCCGGCAGCGATGTAGTCGATGTTCTGCTGGATCAGCGGATTCACTTCGATGTTTTGCACATTCGCCTGCGTCAAGGCGGTGGAACCAGAGGAGGTCTGGGCCACGAAGAAGTCCACCGCGGGAGAGTTCACATACTGGCCCGTTGTCGGGTCAAGGTAGTAGCCCTGGCTCTGGACCTGATTGACCTGGTTTGCCAACTGGTCGACAGCTCCGAGGAATTCGCTCATCAGGCTCTGTCCGGAAGAAGGCGATGGGTTGAGATCCTGGTTGACGAGCTGGTACGCAGCGCCAATGGATCCTCCCGCAGGTGCCAGGGCGGGTGGCGGTGACACGGGACCCGTGACCGCGTCGGTCGCCGTGAGGGTGAACTGGGGGCCCGAGCTTGCCGGGCTCATGCTGAGCGACCCGTATTGCGCCCCATCCACCAGCGTCACTGCTCCGCCGCCGCTGGCGGGAGTTGTCACGGTGACCTGGGACGTGACATAGGAGCCGACGCTTGTCGACTTGGTCGTCACGTTGATGTTGATGAGCTTCGATAGGCTGTCCAGTAGGTTGTCGCGCTGGTCCAGGAGGTCGTTCGGCTGCTGGCCGATGGCCTGGGCCTGCGCGATCGTCTGGTTGAGGTTCGCCAGTTGCTGCAGGTCCGAGTTCACCGTTTGCACGTCGAGCGTGGCCTGATTCTGCGCCTGCTGGCCGACGCTCTGCAGGCCCTGGTAGATCTGCTGGATTTGGGCCGCCACAGCCTCGCCGTCCTGCTGGACGACGGTTCTCGCGGCGGAACTCTGCGGGTTCTGGGAAAGCGTCTGGTAGTCGGAGAAGAAGCGGTCGAGTGTGGACGACAGGCCACTCGAGCCCGGCTCGTTCAACACGCTCTGTAGGGCCTGCAGGTAGTTCGCGCGGTTCGAATACTGACTCACGTCGCTCTGGGTGGTGCGAAAGAGCCCATCAAGATAGTTTGCGCGCACGCGGTTCACCGACTGCACTTCGACGCCGGTGCCGAGTTGCGGTGTATAAAGGCCCCCCATGTCGGGTTGGGCGTACGGCGGCGTAGCGACGAGGCTGGCCGTCTGCTGTGAGTAGCCGGGGGTCGCGTCGTTGGCTATGTTCTGGCCGGCGACGTCCATAAGAACCTGCGCTGCAGAGAGCGCGGTGTTCGCGATGTCGAGGCCGAAGAACGCCGAAGGCAATGCGATTTCCCCCTTTCCGAGCTTGGATCAGGCCAGGCGGTTCACTGCGCTGCCGCCGCCCAGGATGGCCTTCATGGTCACCTGGATGAGCCCGAGCTGCTCCCGCAACAGCACGCCGTTTTGGGTATTGCGGCGCAGGGCCTCTGCCGCGCTCCGCTCGAGCTCTGCGGCAAGCTCGCTGGGCGCTTCCTTGGGCAACTTCAGCTCGGCGACGCGTCGCAGGAGCTCCTCCTGCTGAGGTACGAGCTCCGAGAGCGCGTCCGTATCTGCCTGAATCACCGCCGCCTGGATCTCTCCTAGGAGCAGCGAAAGCTGTCCGTAAAGATCGATCGCAGCCTCCAGATCCCCGTCGCCGCTCAACGCACGACGCCTTGGCTCTGGAGCGCCGTCGCGATCTTGTCCGCCTGCACCGAGATGCCCTTCTGCACCTCGGCCTTCAGCTTCTCCACCCGCGCCGCCTGGTCGGGCGCAACTGCGAAACGCGCTGCCTGGGAGATCTCCACCTGGTCGGGCGGCGTCGGCGGCTGCACGTTCTGACGCTGCAGCTCGGCTTCCCGTGCGACCTGTCCCTGCCGGATCTGCGGCACCTCGGGAATACCGGACACCTCGTCCACCTTCACCTGACCCACCTCCTAATGGACCCCAATCCCTCTACTTTTCCTATCGCGCATCTTCACATGGCGCGAACTGTCCCCTGGGCCGATTTTGACCGATTGCGTCCCGTCTAGGCCGCTCACCGTCGTGCGGCAAGGCGGCATGCCTCCTCATCTCCTTCTTGGGCTTGATTTCGCATCTTCACGCAGCCAGCCGCGCACAAGGTTGGCGGCCTCCTCCGGGTCGCGCTGGACCATATCCTTGACCCGGTCCATGACTACCCGGGTGGGGTCAGGGGCCACAGGCGGCAGAGGCTCGGCGAGCGGCTGCAGAACCTGGCGCTGCACCCTGCGCTGCGGAGACCTGGCTCCACGGCGGCGCATCAGCAGGAACGCGAGTACCAGCAGAACGACCAGGGCGCCTCCCGCGGCCGCCAGCATGCTTGGCGAGAGGGGGAGCGTCGAGGTCGTAGCGAACGTGGGCCTCGGGGCCTTCTGGAACGGCGCCGAGAAGATCGTGACGTCGTTCTTCATCGCCTGGGCGGTCGTGAATCCGACGGCCGTGCCGATCAGTTTCTGCAGGGCTTGGCGGTTCGCCGCGTTCAGACGGTAGGCAGTCGAGTTGAGCATCACCGAGACGGTCAGGCCCTTCAGGGTGTAGGGCTGCGACGTCACCGTCTTGTTGATGTGCGTCACCTGGTAGTTGATCGTGGAATCGGAGTAGCTCAGGTTGTTCTGTCCGCTCGACGAGCTTGACGGATAGGTCGGCGTAGAACTCGAGCCGGAGACGGTCGGCGGCGTGCCTGTGCCGGTGAAAGTCTCCTTGATGGTATGGTTCGAGACTGGCACACCCTGACCCGCCGCCAGGGGCTGCACGATGTTCGACTGGGTCTGGGTCTGGCTGGTGTCGAGGCTCGCGCTGGTCTGCACCACCACGTTGTTTGCGCCGACGATGGGCTGGAGAAGGTTCGTGAGCTCGCCGTTGAGGTTCTGCTCCAACTGGCGCTCGAGAGCCATCTGACCGGCGGCGCCGGCGCCACCCGATATCGTGGCAGAGCTGCCGCCGCTCGAGGCAGCGAGCGGGTCGCCATTCTGGTCGACCACCGAAACGTGGTCGATCGAGAGGCCCTGCACCGAATGGGCCACGAGCTCCTCGATGCCCAGCACTTGGCTTGGCGCCAGCGTGATACCCGGCTCCAGGTCTACAAAGACGGCGGCGGTCGCCTGGGACTGCGGCTGGTCGACGAAGACGGAGGTCTGGGCCGGTTGCAGCAGCACGTTGGCCTTGGCGATCCCCGAAATGGACTCCACCGTCTGCGCCAGGTCGTTCTGCAGCGCGTTCAGTGTCGCGAGGTTGAACTGCTGGTCGGTCATGCCGATGCCCGTGCTCGAGAGCACGCCCGAATAGCCGACGTATCCCTGGGCAGGAAGTCCCTGAGTCGCAAGGTCCACCCTGGCCTGGTCGGCCTGGGAAGCGGGCACGTAGATGCTGGTCCCCTCAAGCTGGTACGGGATCTTGAGAGATGTCAGGGCCTGCGTCACCTGGCCGGCGTCGGCCGGGGCAAGGTTCGAGAAGACGAGGGTCATCGGGTTGCGCGTGGTGAAGTAGCCGATGCCGCCGAGAACGACGGCGAGGATCACGGCCCAGGTGACATAGCTCCGCCGGACCCCTGGCTCGCGTTCCTGCCAGAAGTCCCTTGCGGTACCGAAGATCCTGCCGAGGTCGGGAGCTCCAGGGGCGGCAGCCCCCGGCTCAGGCGTTCTGGCCAAGCTGCAAGGCCCTCTGTTCGACAGACTTCTCCAGCGCGAACGCGGCTGCGTTGGCGTCGTAGGCGCGGCTCGCCATGATCAGCTGCGTCATCTGCGCGACGAGGTCGACATTGGTCGCCTGCCCGGCCGTGGCCGCGGTCGCCCCGGCTCCGGGCCCCGCCTGCGTCAGCTGCACGATGGCGGACACCTCCACGCCCTGCGGCTGGAGCACCTGGCCAAGGGTCGCGGCAAAGGTGGGACCGGCCTGGAGCACGACGGCCTCCTCCTGATACGGAGTGCCGGCGGGCGTCGTCGTGGAGTACATGTTCGCGATATTGCTCGCCACCACGTCCATCATCTCGCGGTACGCTGTGAGGCCGGAGGTCGAGACGTCCATCGACACCATCGGACCCACTATGCCCTACCTCCCGGCGCCAGGGGCCGATGTGCCGCGCTGACGCATGAGTCGCATGATCAGTTCTACTTCGCCTTGCGGACGGTTTGTCCTCTTGGCCACCTCCGCCGCGCTCTCGCCGGCGTTCTGCAGCTGCCAGATCTCCCTGTGGCGCTGGCGGATCTCCTGCGCGATGCGCTCGGCTTCCGCGTTGCGCTCCGGCTCCTGCGCCTGGGCCGGCGGATCGTCCCGCGGCGAGGACTTCGCGCCGCGCAACTCCTGCCGCAGGGTGTCGACCTCCATCCGCGCAATCCGCAATTCGCCCTCGAGAGCCCCGACCCGCGCATGCAGATCACGCAGTTCGTCGCGGATCGTGTCGAGGAGCTCCCGGTTCGCCTCCTCGAGAGTTTGGCTGAACTGCTGCAGGAGCGTCTCGATCTCGCCTCCAGCCGCACTGCCGCTCTTCGGGATCACCGGACATCCCTCCCCTTCATCTGTGCGCGATACCTGCTCAACGAGCCCCTAAGGCGCAGGACGGCGCGCGCGTGCAACTGTGCCACGTAGCGGTCCGAGAGCTCGAAGGCCGCTGCGATCTCCTGCATGCTGTAGCCCATGTCGTAATGCGCCGCGAGCACCTCCTGCTCGCGCCGGGGCAGCCGCTCGATCGCCGCCCTCAGCTGGGCGTGCAGTTCCCCCGCCTCGACGGCCGCCTCGGGCGACGGATCGTCGTCCAGGGGCTCGACGCCTTCCTCGCCCAGCAACTCGAGCGACCAGAGGGTCGTGAAGCTGAGGTCGAGGAGCCAGTCCTGGAACTCGCTGCCCGTCACGCCGAGCGATGCCGCCACCTCGTCGTCCGATACGGAGCGCCCCTCCTGCTGCTCGAGCTGGGCGTAGGCCTCCCGTACCCGCCTCTCCCGCTCGCGCAGCCGCCTGGGCAGACGATCCTGGCTCCTGAGCCCGTCGAGGATCCGGCGGCGGATCTGCGTCCTGAGATACGCTTCGATCGGTACGCCGCGGCCCGCGTCGTAGCGCTCCAGGGCCTCGAGCATGCCTATGACGCCGAACGAGACCACCTCGTCGCGCTCGAGCAGACCCGGCGGCAGGCGGAAGAGGATGCGCTGCGCCTGCTCGTAGACGAGCGGCAAATACTCCTCGCGCAGGTCCTGCCCCGGGCTCTTCCATCGCGCATAGGCGTCCTGTCTCTCGCGCATCGCGTCACCGTCCCGGGGAGAAGAAGCGCCTGAGGGCCGTGGGTGCCAGCGTGAGGGAACCGTGCTCGTTCGGTCCGTAGAAACCGAACGACTGCGGCTGATATGGGATCGACGGTCCGAGCAGGCCGGAGAAGCGCTCGACAGCCGCCTCGCCCGCCTGGACGGACGCGACGCCCGAGAGTGCCAGGTAGACGCGCCTCAGCGAGCGGTCCGTCATCTCGTCCAAGAGGGCGCGGCACTCCGCGTAGCCCACCTCGTTCGCCGGGCAGAGCAGAAGCCACGTGTGCGCGCCGCGCAGGTACGGCCGGCGAATGGTCTGGCGACCCTCCCCCGACGGCAGTAGCACGACACTCGCGCCGTCCGTTTCGCCGCCCCACAGGCGCACCGAAAGCGGCGCGGGCCTCAGGATCTCGAGAATCTCCTTCGAGAACTGCAGAGCCGCACGCTCGCCGCCGAGCGTGGCCACCGCCCAGACCTCAGCCACCGGCCTCGGCGGCCTCAGCCGTTCCCTGAGCGCCGTGGCCTGATCATGCATCGACGGTCACCGCTTCGCGGGCGATCGCCTGGGCCAGCTGGCGCGCGCCGGGAAACCAGATGTCGTCCGGCACCATCTGGCCGTTCGTGACGGCGAAGAGCGGCAGATCGAAGACCTGCATGGCGGTCACCAGCTTCTTGATCGAACTGGCCTCGTCGAGCTTGGTCAGCAGGATGCGCGTCAGCGGCCCGTCCTTGAAGTAGCGCCCGAGCTCCTCCATCTCCTCGCGTCCGGTCGTGAGCGACAGCACAAGCTCCACCGACTCCGGATTCGCGGCGGCGAGGAGAGCCAGAAGCTCGCGACGCGCCTCGTCCCGGCGGAAGTTGCGGCCGGAGGTGTCGATCAGGATGCGATCGCAATAGGCAAGCGACGCCACGGCCTCACGCATCGAGGGCGGATCCTGCGCCACTTTCCACGGCAGCCCCATGATCTCGGCATAGGTCTGCAGGTGGTGGACCGCGCCGATGCGGTAGGTGTCGGTAGTGACGAGGCCCACCCGCTCGCCGCGGTCGAGGGCATAGCGGGCGGCGAGCTTGGCGAGCGTCGTTGTCTTGCCGCCGCCGGTCGGGCCGACGAGCGCCAGGGAGCGCGGTTCGAAGCGGCTGAGGCGTGGCTGCAGCCACCTCTCGTACTCGTCGACGGCCGCATCGCCGACGGCGCTTGGCCCTGCTGCGGCCGGCGGGAAGGCAGCCGCCGACCCTAGTGGCATGGAACCGGGCACGATGCCCGCGGCCTGCACGCCCGAGACCGTCGGCGCGGAGACGGGCGGGGAGGTCGGGGGCGCTTCCGCCGTTGGGGCGCCACGCCCGGCGAACACCTCGACGTAGGGATGCTCCCAGATCTTGCGCAGGCCCTTCGGCTGGTAGCTGCGGGTGCCAATGATCAGGGCGTCCGGTCCCAGGACCTGTCGCACCTGCAGCAGGGCCGCAGTCATGTCCTGCGCCCTAAACCGCTCCACGTTCGTCGTCAAGGCGGATCACCCCCCCGCTCTGCAGTCTCAGGCCCGGATCTAGTTCCGGATAGCTCAGCACAGGCACATCCTCCAGCACGGGACGTAAAAGGCGTCTCAGATGACTCCGCAGCGCAGGTGCAACCACGATGGCCAAGGGCTTGTCCGCGCGGGACGGTTCCCTCGCCAGACGCTCGGCGGCTTGCGTCAGCTTGAGCGCCGTCTCCTGGTCCAGTGCGAGGAAAGTTCTACCTTCCTGTGCCTGTACCCTTGTGCGGAGCTCGGCTTCGAGCCTCGGGTCGAGGGTGATCGCGAAGAGCACCTCGCCCGGCGGCGCGACGCGCTGGCTGATCTGCCGGCCCAAAGCCTGGCGCACGTGCTCCGTCAGCTGTTCCGGCTCCTTGGTCTCGCCGGCCCGGTCGCCCATCGTCTCGACGATGGTGACGAGGTCGCGGACCGGGATGCCCTCGCGCAGGAGGCCCTGCAGAACGCGATGCACCACGCTGAGGGATAGGAGACCCGGCGTCAGCTCTTCCACAGCCGCCGGATCCACCTGTCGCAGGCGGTCGAGCAGGCGCTTGCAGTCCTCGCGCGTGAGGAGTTCCGCCGCGTGCTTGCGCACCGCCTCGGCGAAGTGCGTCGTCAGAACGGTGGCGGTATCGATCACCGTGTAGCCCTGCAGCACGGCCTGGTCCTGCTGCTGGCGCGCGATCCAGATGGCGGGCAGGGCGAAGACGGGATCCTTGACCGCGATGCCAGGCAGGGAGCCCCCCTCGCTGCCCATGGCCAGCAGGCGCCCTGGCATCAACTCCCCGCGTGCCACCTCCGCGCCGCGCAGAAGGACGCGGTAGGTCGAGGGAGGCAGCGAAAGGTTGTCCTTGACGCGCACAGGCGGGAGCAGGATGCCGAACTCCTCCGCCATCTGTTCGCGCACCTTCTGCACCCGCTCGAAGAAGTCCCCCCCCTGGGCCTTGTCCACGAGGGAGAGCAGCCCGAAGCCGAACTCGACGGCAAGAGCGTCGATCGGTGCAGGCGGCCCCGCCTGGGCCTGAGCAGGCTGCGGTGAGGTCCCCGGCAGCTCCTCGGCACGACTCGCGGCGACGCCCGCACCCACTCCCGCCGATGCGGCGGCCAGCTCGCTGCTGCCCAGTTGGGCTCGGTAGCCGAGCAGGGCGAAGGCGGCGGCGAGCAGCAGGGCGACCACCTTCGAGATCGGCGTGAAGATGCCGAGGAACGCGATCACCGCCGCCAGCACGTAGAGCGTCCGCGGCGCCTGCAGCAGCTGCCGCGCGAGGTCGCCGCCGAAACTCACCTCCGACGCCGCGCGCGTCACGAGGAGACCGGTGGCTGTGGAGATCAGGAGGGCCGGCAGCTGGCTGACGAGACCGTCGCCGACGGAGAGGATGGTGTAGGTCGAGAGGGACTGCGTGAAGGCGAGATGCAGGAAGACCATGCCCATGACGAAGCCGCCCACGATGTTGATCACCACGATGATGATCGAGGCGATGGCGTCGCCGCGCACGAACTTGCTGGCACCGTCCATGGCCCCGTAGAAGTCGGCCTCCTGCGCGATGAGCCGGCGGCGGCGCCTGGCCTCCTGGTCGCTGATCAGGCCGGCGTTGAGATCGGCGTCGATCGACATCTGCTTGCCCGGCATCGCGTCGAGCGTGAAGCGGGCCGCCACTTCCGAGACGCGCTCGGCGCCGCGGGTGATCACGATGAACTGCACGATGATCAGGATCAGGAAGACGATGAAGCCTACCACCGCGTTCCCGCCCACGACGAAGTTGCCGAAGGTGGAGATGACGGTGCCGGCATTGGCCTGCAGCAGGATGAGGCGTGTCGCGGAAACGTTGAGTGCGAGCCGGAAGAGGGTCGTCATCAGGAGCAGGGCAGGGAAGGCCGAGAACTGCAGAGGATCCCTGACGTTCAGCGTGACGAGCAGGATGAGCAGGGCGAATGAGAGGTTCACCAGGATGAGGCCGTCCAGGATCCAGGTCGGCAGGGGGATGATCAGCATGATGATGATGACCATCACGAAGAGGATGGTGCCGCTCTGGCCGAGGCGCATCACGCGCCGCCACCCCCGGGCACCTTGCCCTGCTGGCGGTAGACGTAGGCGAGGACCTCGGCCACGGCGCGAAAGAGCTGCGGCGGGATGGGGTGTCCCACCTCCACCGACCGGTGCAGTGCCTGGGCCAAGGCCTCGTTCGGGACGATGGGCACACCCTGCTGGGTGGCCTCCTCCTTGATGCGCTCGGCGATGAAGCCGCGCCCCTTCGCGACCACTTCAGGAGCCTGCATCGACTTGGCGTCGTACTTGAGGGCCACCGCATAGTGGGTCGGGTTGACGATGACCACATCCGCCTCCTTCACACGTGCCAGCATGCGCATGCGTGCCGCCCTGCGCTGCAGGGAGCGCAGCCTGGCCCGCACCAGCGGATCGCCCTCGCTGCGCCGCATCTCCTCGCGCATTTCCTGCCGCGTCATGCGGATGTCACGCTCGAACTGGCCGCGCGCGATGAGATAGTCCGCCGCCCCCGCGACCATCGCGATCCCCACGAGGGCATAGCCGATCGTCCTGGCGCCGCCGAACCCCACGGCGAGCAGGGTCTGGAGCGGGTAGAGGCCGGCGAAGAGCTGGTGCACGAGGTTCCACCAGAGCCATGCGCCGACGGGCAACATGACGAGGAGCGTCACCAGGGAGATCGCGCTCTCCATCAGCGAGCGCCGGGAGAACAGGCGCTGGAAGCCCCGGCTCGGGTCGATGCGCGAAAGGTCGAGCCGCAGCGACTGGATGGCGACGCCGTGCTGCAGCATCGGGCCGAGCAGGGCGACGGCGAGGCCGATCAGCAGGAACGGCAGGGCCGTCGTCAGGGTGCCGTAGATCACCCGCTGCAGGACATCCGTGGCCCAACCGATGTCAGGTACCGCCGTCACCTGCGGCGAGGCCAGGTTCTGCCTTACCATGGCGAAGACTCCGGCGCCCGAACCGGTGACGGCAAGGGCGATGAAGAGGAGGCCCGCAACCGAGAGCGACCGGCTGACGCCCGGCGCCTGCAGGGTCATGCCCTGGCGCCTGGCTTCCTGCCGCCGTCTTGGTGTGGCGGCTTCGGTCTTCTGCTCCGGTGTCGCCAACGAGCCTCACCTCCCTTCCAGGGGTCCCCCGCCTCAGATGCCGCCGAGGTACAGCGTCAGGTCCTGTCCCATCTGCAGGAAAGCGGCGTGGGCCGCGTCGATCATCAGCGGTAGCGCGACTGCGACAAGTCCGATGCCGAGCCACATCTTCACCGGGATGTTGAACGAGAGCACGTTGAGCTGGGGCATCAGCCTGCCAAGAACCGCGCCGATCAGGTCGATGATCAGCAACGCGAGCACGATCGGCGCAGCGAGCTCCGTCGCGATCAGGAAGCTGCCTGCGAAAGCCTGCACGCCCGCCGCGAGAACGCCCTGGTGCAAGGTGATCCGGATGACGTCGATCGGGATGATGCGCAGACTCTGCACTGCAGCGAGCAGAAGCAGCTGGACACCGCCCAGGGCGAGGAACAGGTAGGTGCCGAAGGCGTCGAACCAGTTGGCGATCAGTGTCTCCTCGCCAGCCGCCGAGAACGGGTTGAAGACCTGCGCGACGGTGAAGCCGAGCTCGGCGTCCAGTATGGCGCCAGCCGTGTGGAAGAGCGTGAAGACAAGCGTCGCAAGGAGGCCGAGTCCCGCGCCGATCAGCACCTGCGCCAGCAGGGCGAGAGGGAAGACCGACTCGGGCGGAGGCGTCGCCGGCACACCCAAACCCAGCGCGAAGAAGGCGACAAGCGCGCCGAGGAGGATGCGCACCGTCGGCGGCAGCACCTGGGACCCCGTCACGGGCGCCGTCGCGAATAGCGCGACGACGCGGACGAAGACAAGGGCGGCCGAAGCCCAGACGGTGTACGAGACGCCAGTGAGCAGGCTCATGGGCCGATCAGCCCTCCGATGTGGGCGTAGAGGTTCGCCGCAAAGTCGACGAGCTGGATCAGCATCCAGGGCCCGAGGAAGAGCAGCACAAGGGCCACGCCGGCGATCTTCGGCACGAAGGAGAGCGTAGGCTCCTGCAGCCCGGTCACGGCCTGCAGGAGGCTGACGACGAGGCCGACGAGCAGCACTAGGCCGAGAATCGGTGCCGCGACCAGCAAGGCCGTCACAAGCCCGTTCTGCGCCACACCGAAGATGCTGTCGATGTTCACCGGCCCCACGCCTTTCTAGTGCGTCGTCAGCAGCGTCTGGACAACCAAGCCCCAACCGTTCATCAGGACGAAAAGGAGGAGTTTGAGCGGCAACGAGATGAGCGTCGGCGGGACCATCATCATGCCGAGCGCCATGAGCACGGAGGCGACGATGAAGTCGATGATGACGAACGGGACGAAGAGCAGGACGCCCATCTCAAAGGCGATGGTCAGCTGGCTGATGGTGTAGGCCGGAACGAGTGCGGTCAGGGGGACGTCCCTCAGCGCCGGTACCTGGCTCTTGCCGCTGCTGGCCAGAAAGACGGCGAGGTCCTGCTGGCGCGTGCCCGCGGCGAGAAACTGCTTCATGGGCGTCTCCGCCCTCGTCGCGGCCTGGGTCGCCGTGATCCTGCCCTTGAGGTAGGGGGTGACGGCTGCCGACTCCACCTTCGAAAGGGTGGGCGCCATGGTGAAGAGGGTGAGAAAGAGCGCAAGGCCGATGATCACCTGGTTCGGCGGCACCTGGTTGAGGCCGAGCGCCGTCCGCAGAAGCGAAAGCACGACGACGATGCGTGTGAAGGATGTCATCAGCAGAACGACGCCGGGCAGAACCGCCAGGAGGGAGAGGAGCGCCAGGAGGCTGATCTGCGGGTTCGTCTGCAGCGCGTGTGCCACGGTTGGGCCGCTCGGGGCCGGCAGGGGCGAAGCGGCGAAGGCCTGCGCAGGCAACAAAAGGAGTATGAGGCCGACTGCCAGGGTGAGGAGCTTAAGCCCCCTAGCCATCGCGATCGCCGCGCTCCCGGCGCAGGCTGCGCCCTTCGCGAACGCGGCGGAGGCTTTCCTCCAGGAGCCCGCGGAAGTCGGTGTCCTGCAGATTCTTCAGGGTTCCGGCGAGCGGCACGCCGCCCTGTGGCGGGTGCATCTCCTGCAGGATGCTCTCCTTGGTCTGCGGGTCCTCGACCCGCCAGAGCAACTCGACCCGCTGGCCGACGCCGAGCAGCAGCACCTCGCCGCCAAGCGCGACCAGGACGACGGACTGGTTCATCGACAGGGGCAACCGCCCGATGACGCGCATCCCGGAGCCCTG
Organism: Bacillota bacterium; assembly: GCA_021847575.1. Classification (GTDB taxonomy): domain Bacteria; phylum Bacillota; class Sulfobacillia; order JAJZYS01; family JAJYTV01; genus JAJZQO01. The sequence goes on from JAJZQO010000066.1 coordinate 12,796, forward strand.
GCCGATGCGGCCCTGCCCCTGCCGCACCATCTGCACGAGCCAGTACGCGACGCCGGCAAGGGCGGCGAGGAAGATGATTGCGACAAACCATGCGCCGAACGGAACACCAGGCACCGCCTGCTGCAGAAGGATCAACTAGCTGCCCTCCCGCAAGCGGAGTTTCGAGACCCTCTCGCTCGCCGTGCCGATCTCCGTGATGCGCACGCCGAAGTTCTCCTCGACCACCACCACCTCGCCCTTCGCGACCCACTGGCCGTTGGCGTAGATGTCCACCATGTCGCCCACCATGCGGTCGAGGTCGATCACGGAGCCAGGCCCCATGGTGATCAGTTCCTCGACGCGGCGCTGGGTCCGCCCAAGCTCGGCGCGCACGGTCAAGGGCACGTCGTAGAGAATGCTGAGCGTTGCCGGCTGGGCGAGTTGCGGCCTGTCCTGGGGCAGCTCCGGCCACGTCTGCACCTCGAAGGCCACAGGCGGGGCCTGCGCCGCCGCCACCTCCTGGTCTCCCCAGCCATTCGGAGCGTCGGCCGCGGCAGCCGGTAGGGCATCGTCCGCCTGGACGCCTTGTCCGCTCTCGGGGAACGCGCCGGACGGCAGCATATCCGGCGTCAGAAGTTCCTCGGCGCTTTGCAGCAGTTCCTCGCCCAGGCCCGCCTCCTGCTCCGGGGCCTTGTCCTCGGCTGAAAATGCCGCCACCACCTCGCCGACGTCGGTGGGCCGCACGTACTGTGCGATCTCGTACGTGTTGTCGCCCACGAGAACGCGCACGGACGTCTGGACCCAGCTGCCGTCGAGGGAACTGCCGCCTTCCGGCACCGGCGCGAGACGCACCTCCACCTCGCGGCGCAGGACTTCGCCGAGCATCTTGAGGCAGGCTTCGGCGACCTGGTCGGCCCCTTCGCCCTCAAGAAGCCCGAAGACCGCCTCGTCGAACTCGAGCACGCCCTCCTGCTGGAGCTGACCGCTCAAGCGGTAGACCCGCGTGGCCGCCTTGGGCGCCTCCCCCTCGCGCACGCGGCTCACAACCGCCTGCGCGTCCCAGCCGAGCCGGTCGGCGAGCACAGGAACCGCCCCGCCCCAGGCGAGGTTCTGCACGATGCCGTAGGTGGAGAGGTCCTGATCATTCAACAAGCTTCTGGTCCCCCTCGCTCGTCACGACGCGGCTCTCGATCATCAAGCAGAGCCGCCGGCTCCTGGCAAAAGGTTTGGCGGTGAACTTCGGGCGCCCTCCCACCTGCACCTCGATCGGCTCCGAGGCGGCCTGCTCCAGCATGACGATGTCACCGGCAGCGAGCTCAAGGAAATCGGCCACCGTCAGGGTCGTCGTGCCGACGAGCGCCGTCACGCCCAACTCGATGCCGAGCGCGGCAGCGCGCAGGAGGCGAGCGCCTTCGATGTCCGCCGGGCGGTCCTCCGTCTGGTCGGTCAGCAGCGCGACCGAGGTGAGCTTGGGTAGGATGGGCTTTATCGAGTCGTAGGGGAGGACGATCGTCAGATCTCCCGAGTGGCGGGAGAAGGAGATCTCGATGTCGATCAGGACAACGGCCTCCTGGGGACCGACGAGCCGCAGGAACTGCGGCGACGCCTCGAGCAGGCGGATGGCCGGATGAAGCCGCTCGACGCCCGCCCAGCTCTCGCCCAAGGCCTCGAGGAAGACCGGCAGCCCCCGCTCCAGGACGTGCACATCTATGTCGGTGAACGGTCTGTCTTCTACAGACACGTCACCGGCGCCACCGAGCAGGCGATCGATCAGGGCATGTCCCAGCGACGGGCTGAGCCTGATCAGTTGCGCACCGGCCAGCGGCT
>JAJZQO010000136.1 GCA_021847575.1 Bacillota bacterium
AACGCATGGGAAAGGCCCGCGAGCTGATGAGCGAAGAGGAACTGGAGGCGGAGCGCGAACGGGTGCGGATAGCGGCCAAGCAAAACCGCGCCCGCAAGCGGGCGGACGCCCTGCGCACGGATGGGCGGCTTCAGGATGCGTTACAGGTTCTGCGCGATGCCGGACTGTCGGCCTCGGGCGACCGCATCGAACCCAAGAAGACGACAGGGACGAAGAAGACGGTCGCCCCGGATCTCCCCGCAGGCGACCCGCAGGAGTTCGAGGCGACCGCCGACACGGTCAACTTGGTCCCGCTCGCGGAGTACCGGGAGGCGGGGGAACTGATCGGCACGCTCTCGTTGATCTTCCGCCTCGGTCTTGATCCGACTGCCCTGCTCTCCGGTGCCGAGCGCCACTGGCTCGAGGATCATCCATTCGGCGCGGCCGTCGTGGAGGAACGCATGGTCCTGCGCGGTCTCGCCGAAGACTACGAACTCTGGGCGGCTGCCCCGTCCTTGTAGCGGTGGCGAGGGGCCTTCATCCCAGCGTCGATCACGTGCCGCCTGTGGTCGGCGCCGTCCACGATCTCCAGGAACCACGCGGCTAGGTCGTCCAGGCCCTCCGCCTCTCGGCGCAACTCCGTGCGATGCTCTAGGTCGTGGCGGCGGTTGTAGACCCGCTCCGCGCTGCGGCGCAACTCCTCCGCCTTGGCTATGAGCGCGTCGGCCGCGTTCTGAGCCGAGCCCCTGTCGATCTGCACGCGCTGCAGGCCGTCCTGCGACTCCGGCAGGCGCTCGGACAGCACCCGCTCCATGGATGCCCGGACGAAATCGGCGAAGGTCCACCCCTGCTTGCGCAGGGCCCGCTCGAGGTCCTTGCGCTCCCGCTCGTTCAGGTAGATGCCGAAGTGGTGACGGCCCTGGAAGTACGGTCGCGTCGCCATCCTGCGGCCTCCTCCCATGTTTTGCAAAACCCAATTTGCAAAACCGCTAATCCGCGTCCCTGTGCCGTTTGCGCCGCATCACCGTGAGGAGCGTCCACCCCTCCACGTCCGGGGCCAAGAGATACCGCGCGTCCCGCGTCACGAGCTGATAGCCGACTCCACGGCGTCGCATCTCGAATCCGGGCTCCAGCGCCTTCTCCACCTTGCGGGCGATCTCGCGCGCCTTCGTGTGCTGATCGACGCGCTGCAGGTAGCGCAGCAGGGCGTGGTGGCTCACGCTTACGCGCATAAGCCATCACCTCGCGGCTCGCACGATCTCGAAGCCGTGCTCGCGGTAGGCGTGCAGGCGGCTCGCGATCTGCGCCTTGAGGGTCGGGGTGCGCACGTCGCAGATGTCGTAGATATGGGCGTCCCGCTTGCCGGGGGCGGTGCGGACGACGCGGCCGGCCTGCTGTATCACGCGGGGCTCGCTCCTGCCCGGCGCCGCGAGGATCATGGCGTCGCAGGTCGGCACGTCGAGCCCACGATCGGCGAGCGAGGTCGCGATCATCACGCACTTGCCCTGCCCCATCTCGCGGGAGATGCGGTCGCGGTACGAAATGGGGTCCTCGCCGTCCACGTTGTAGGCGGGAACCCCGAAGAACTGACGCAGCATGGTGGCGACCCGGACGCCGTGCTCCTTCAGGTCCAGCGGGATCAGGATGCGACGGCCCGACCTGTAGAGGTGCGCCGCCAGTTGGCAGACGAGCGCGTTGCGCTCCGTGTCCTCGGCCCGCGCCCGCTGCAGTTCCGCCCACTCCAGCGCGTCCTCCGCCTTGAGCGGCGAGGCGATCAGGTGGACCTTGGGCCGCACGATGACGCCGAGCCGGAAAGCGTCGTCGTAGCTCACTTCGCTGTAGCCGGGACCTATGAGCGCGTACATGAGACCTTCCAGACCGTCCGTCCGGCGTGGCGTGGCCGTCAGGCTCAAGCGGTAGACGCCTGGGAATTGCGTGACGATGTTGGCGACGCTCTGGGCCGGTATGCCGTCGCCCTCGTCCACGATCATGGCCCCGATGCGCTGCGTGAGGCGCTGGACGGTCTTCGGGTTCTTGTGCAGGCTCTGGATCATGCCGACGACGATCCGGCCGCCCGCGTACTCCTTACCCTCGCCGATCTGGTCCACGTACCGCGATGGCACCTGCAGGAAGTTGCGAATCGCCCGCACCCACTGCAGGGCGATCTGCTCGCGGTTGACGAGGATCAGGGTCGGCTGGCCCCAGCTCGCGAGGATGCTGAGTCCTAGCGGAGTCTTCCCCCAGCCGGTCGGGCAGACCGCGATGCCCCCTTGCTGGGCGAGCACCTTCTGCCGCATCTCCTCCTGATCCGGGCGCAGGGTTCCGCGCCAGCCGTAGTTCGTCGCCTGGAACCGCAGGCGCCGGTCCTGGATCTGCGCCCCCGTCAGCCGATGCACCTGCGGCCACAGGCCGCGCGGGAGCCAGATGGCCGTGCGCTCCTTGTCGATCGCGTAGAACGGCACGATACGCTCGGCCTTCGGCCCCTGCCCCTTGCGCTCGAACGTCGCCATGCTCTGCAGGGCCCGTAGGTGGGGGCCCGGTTGTTGCACGACGAGGTTGGCGCCGATGGCGGCCTGCATCAGTCCTCGTCCTTGGGCGGGTCTACCTCGCCGCCGTCCGCGATGATTTGCTCGAGGTCCGCGAGGGTGCGGGCAA
>JAJZQO010000067.1 GCA_021847575.1 Bacillota bacterium
TTTGGAAAAGCGTGAACGGCCGCCGCACGGTTTCCCTTGCCCGCCTGCGGGACCTTCGGCGGGGATCGGCTGGGCCGGGCCGCGACATGCGTCCAGACGCGAGCGATCCCCGCATCCGCGCAGAGATACCAGAGTAGCGCGCGCAGATGCCGCTCGCGCCGGCGGGTTCGACCTGCCGGCGACCGTCGGCCGCGGGAGACGGACGGGATGCCTCTTTGCAGGCTGTTCAGGCACGGCCTGCACCGCGAACGGCTTTTGATCGCAGCCTGCGGGTGCCGATGCGAGGTTGCGCTGACGTCGCCTGGCCGCACCAGCGCTGCCCGGCTGGGCAAGCTGGCCAAGGGGCGCGAGGGGGCGCCTTGCCTGGCGGAAGCGCTCGCCGCGTCGCAGGAATCGCCCCGTGGTGCCGTGGTTCTGCTAACATGCCGGTAGGATTTGTACTGCCCCGTGCGGACCACGGTTGGGGGGTAAACAGTGCGCTTGAAAGGCACACGTGGATCGTCCGAAGGCGCCGCAAGGCCAGGAAAGAGGTTGGGCATGGAGGAAGTGCGCGACGATGTGACCCCTTTCCTGTCGTTCGGGCGCGACGCGTGGGCGCAATTGCGCGCGGCGACCCCCCTGACGCTTTCGGAGGACGACCTCAGGCAGATCCAGGGGCTCAACGAGCGACTTGACCTCGACGAGGTCCAGGACGTCTACCTGCCGATCTCGCGTCTCCTGAACCTCTCGATCGGCGCCGAGCAGGAGCTGCACCGGGCGCGCGCTACCTTCCTCGGCTCGACGGCGGGCCAGGTGCCGTTCATGATCGGCATCGCGGGCAGCGTGGCCGTCGGCAAGAGCACCACGGCAAGGCTCCTACAGGCTCTCCTCTCGCGCTGGCCCGGCCATCCCCGCGTCGACCTCGTCACCACCGACGGCTTCCTCTTTCCCAACAGCGTGCTCGAAGAGCGGGGCAGCATGTCGCGCAAGGGCTTTCCCGAGAGCTACGACCTGCGCGCGCTTGTGCGTTTCGTCTCGGACGTGAAGTCCGGCAGGGAGGAGGTGCGGGCCCCGGTCTACTCGCACCTGAGCTACGACATCGTGCCGGGGGCCTGGCAGACGGTGCGCAGTCCCGACATCGTCATCCTCGAGGGACTCAACATCCTGCAGCCGGGATCGCTGCCGGACAGCCGCCAGCGCGTCTTCGTCTCGGACTTTTTGGACTTCTCCATCTTCGTCGACGCCGAGGAGACGGTGGTGCGCGGCTGGTATGTCGAGCGCTTTCTCAAGCTGCGCGACACCGCCTTCCAGGACCCAAGGTCCTACTTCCACCGCTACGCCGACCTGACGGACAGCCAGGCGCAGGCGACGGCCGCGCGGATCTGGCGCGAGATCAACCTCCTCAACCTGCGCGAGAACATCGCCCCGACCCGCGACAGGGCGCAGCTCATCCTGCGCAAGGGGGACCGTCATCGCGTGCGGGAACTGCTCTTGCGCAGGCTGTGAGCCGTCCCGGCAGACTTGCCCATCTGGTCTCGGGCGTGAACGGGGCAGACGGCGGGGTCGCGTGCGGGGGTCCGACGCGAGCCTGCCCCAGCGCTTACGGCTGCGAAGCGTTGGCTCCAGGGCATCCGGGTGCCACGCGGCCTCATGGCTGGCGGGCCCGCCACTCTCCCTCCAGGATCGAAAAGAGCAGCGAATCCCGCCAGCCGTCCCGCATCGGCAAGTCGTCGCGCAGCCTCCCCTCGAACTGCATGCCCAGCTTTTCGAGCACGCGGCGGGAGGCGACATTGTCCGGATCGCAGGTGGCCTCGATGCGGTGCAGCCCGAGGACCGCGAAGCCGAACCCGAGCAGGAGGCGTGCGGCCTCGGTGGCGACGCCCTGGCGCCACATGTCCCGGCGCACGACGTAGCCGATGTCGCCGCGGCGCCCCTGTGCCGGCGCCAGGCCGAGGCGGGCTGCTCCGATCAGTTCGCCCGACGCACGCAGCACGACGGCCACCTCGTACTGCGTGCGTGGCCGCAGGTTTGCCTGCGCGACCACCCGAGCGAGGAAGGCGGCCGCCTCCTCTGGGCTGTCCGGTCCCCAGGGGAGGTAGCGCGTGACCTCCGGGTCGGCGGCGTAGCGTAGCACGGCGTCGAGATCGCCCTCCCCATACTCGCGCAGGGCGACCCTGGGGCCGGTGAGCCAGTCGCTGGGCACCTGGGCATTTCTCCTTCGCTGCTATCCTGTTGCCACCAGGCCAGACCCGGCCGGCGCTGGCACGCAAGAGCCCGCCCGCGCTCTGGCGGGCGGGCTCTTGGAACCGTCGCGCAGTGCGCGGATCTCAGAATACCGGCTCCTTGAGGTCTTCGAGCTTGTGGCGCGAGTTCTGCTCCACGTCCCGATGCAGGCTCTGCCCGTGGGCGTCCATCGTCACGATGGCGGGGAAGTCCACCACGTCGAGGTGCCACATCGCTTCGGGCACGCCGAAGAGATCGAGCAGGTCGACTCCGGCCACCTCCCGCACGGACTTGGCGTAGTACTGCGCCGCGCCGCCGATGGCGCTCAGGTAGACCGCCCCCGACTTCTCGAGGCCGGCCAGCGTCTTCGGACCCATGCCGCCCTTGCCGATGATGGCCCGAATGCCGAACTTCTCGATGATGTCGGCCTGGTAGGGCTCTTCACGCGAGCTCGTCGTCGGGCCTGCTGCGCCGACATGCCAACGGCCATCCTCGTCCTTGAGCATCACCGGCCCGCAATGGTAGATCACGCCGCCCTCAAGGTCGACGGGGGCGTCGTGATGCATCAGGTACTTGTGCAGCTCGTCGCGTCCCGTATGGATGCGGCCGCGCAGCAGCACGACGTCGCCGACGTGCAGCGAGCGCGCGTCGTCTTCGGTCAGGGGCACCGTGAGCACCTTGGCCCCCTCCGAGGCGAAGCCGCCGCTGCGGCGCATCGTCTCGGGATTGTCGCGGTAGAGCCAGCGGACGATGGCGCCGCTCGCGGGGTCGAGCACGACGCCGAGCCGTCTGAAGGCCCAGCAGTTGTAGGCGACCGAGACGAAGAAGCTCGCGGGAATGCGGTTCAGGGCTCCGATCTTGCACGCGAGCAGGGTCGCCTTGCCGCCGAAGCCCATCGTGCCGATCTCGAGCGTGTTCGCCTTGTCGACCACGTACCGTTCGAGCGCGGCGAGCGCGGGATCGGGGTTGATGTCGTCGACGTCGCGCAGGAGCTGCTCTTTCGCGAGCTCGTAACCCGTCGTGCGGTCGGTGCCGATGCCGACGCCGACGAATCCCGCGGAGCAGCCCTGGCCCTGGGCCTGCCAGACGGCGTGCAGGATGGCCTTGCGAATGCCGTCCAGGTCGCGGCCGGCCTTGCCGAGGCCCTCGATCTCCGCGGGCAGCGAGTACTGGCTGCTCTTGTTCTCGCTGCCGCCGCCCTTCAGCATCAGGCGCACCTCGAGCTTGTCGCCGCGCGTCTGCCGGAAGTGGATGACCGGCGTGCCGGGGCCGAGGTTGTTGCCGGAGTTCTTGCCGGTTATGGGGTCGACAGAGTTCGGGCGGAGCTTGCCGAGCCGCGTCGCTTCCGCGACCGCCCAGCGGATGTCTTCCTCCATGGTGATCTGGTCGAAGCCGACCGGGCACTCGATGAAGAAGGTAGGCAGACCGGTGTCCTGGCAGATCGGCGCGACATCCTCCTCGGCCGAGACGATGTTGTCGATGATCGTCCCGAGCGCGAGCGCCGCGCGCGAGCCGGCCTCCTCCTCGACGCTCGCGCGCTTGATGGCGCGGCGCACGTCGGGCGGCAGGTTCGTCGACGTCTCGGTTATCAGGGCAAGCAGGCTTTCCCTCATTTGCGACATGCCGCAGCTCCTTCCGTTCCGTGGCCAAGGTACAAAACCGAGTCTACTCTACGTGTTCGAACTGCCCCGCACGCAGGGCCAATTGGCCGTTTGTGCGCAACATGCGGCAAGCGCTGGGCGGCGGTCGGGGGAGGCCGCATTCCGCGCATCCTGCGGATGCAGACGAGACCGCCGGGCGAGGCTACGGGTCGAAAGGAGGGATGACATGCCGGACCTCTGCGCCCACGAACTCCTCGGCCTGCACGAACTCGTGTCTGGAACCGCCCTGCACGCCAAGAACCTGAAGGCTCACCTGGGAGACATCCAGGACCGGGAACTGAAGATGATCGCGGAGAATACGCTCAAGGCCAAAAAGGAGTTCATCGACCAGGTTTCGAGCATTTTGCAGTAGGGGGTAAGGCTTTGCCGATCCTTGAGAGCCTGGGCCCGAAGACCCTGACCGACCGGGAGATCGCCACGGGCATGCTCGAGGACGCGAAGGTTTGCGCGACCATGCTCTGCGCGGCGACCCTGGAGGCCTACACGCCGGCGTTGCGTTCGCTTTTCGAGAACCAGCTGACGAAGCACTTCCAGGAGCACAAGGTCGTGTTCGACTACATGCACAAGCACGGCTGGTACGACCCCAAGAAGTCGCCGATGGACATGGCGATGGAGGACATCAGGCTCGCCAGGCAGGCGTGCGACTAGAACCTCCAGATCGCACGAGGGGCGGTGCCGCGGCTTTTGGCCAAGGTGCGGCCCCTCGTTCGTCGCCAGGGCGCGGCAGGCGACAGGGCCCTCCGGCGCGAAAGCCGACTTTAGCGGTAGGCAAGACAGGAGATGCGGATGAAGCCACTTACAGGCGGCGCGAAGTGGTCGGTGCTGGGCGTGACCACCTTTGGTGCCTTCATCGCGAACGTGGACGCCACGATCGTGGTGGTGGCCCTGCCAGCCATCCTCTCCGGCCTGCACTCGACCATCGCTACACTACTTTGGACCATCACGGGCTACATGCTCGTGAGCACCGTGCTGCTGCTGCCCTTGGGCAAGCTTTCGGACCTCGTCGGCCGCAAGACGCTGTTTCTCTGGGGATTCATCGTGTTCGCCGCCGGATCGGCCCTGGCGGGTATGACGCCGTCCGGCGCCCTGCTGATCGCCTTCCGCTGCCTGCAGGGTCTGGGCGGCGCGGCGCTTTCGGCGCTTGGCACGCCGATTATCACGGAGGCCTTTCCGGCCTCGGAACTCGGGTTCGCGCTCGGGCTCAACTCGCTCGCATGGGTGCTTGGCTCGCTCGTCGGTCCGGTGGCCGGCGGCATCCTCGTCGCGACGCTCGGCTGGCGCTCCGTCTTTTATGTCACGGTGCCGTTCAGCCTGGTGGCGGCGATTGCCGGCTGGTTCGTCCTGCCAGCGTCCGGCAGGCGAACGAGCCGCCTCGCCATGGACTGGCCAGGCCTCACCCTCTTCACCGTCGCGTTGACCCTGCTGCTGCTGATCCTCACCGAGGGTCTCGCCTGGGGCTGGCTGTCGCCCCGGGTACTGGCGCTCGGCCTCGTGGTGGTGTTGAGCGCCGTGCTGTTCGTCCGGCGCGAGATGAGCTGCGGCGAGCCTCTTTTCGACCTCCGCCTGTTCGGCATCGCGGCCTTCCGGGCCGCGCAGACGGTGGTCACCCTGACGAGCATCGGTTTCTTCGCCACGACATTCCTGCTGACGTTCTACCTGCAGGGGGGCCTTGGCCAGTCGCCTCTGACCACGGGCCTCATGCTGATCCCGCTCTCGGCGCCGCAATTGCTCTCGAGCCCGATCGGCGGGCGGCTCGCCGACCGCATCGGCTCCGCATGGCCGATCCTCTGGGGCATCGCGGGGCTGGGACTTGGCGTGCTCTGGCTGAGCCGCCTGCCCGACCGTCTGTCCCTGGTCGCGGTGGGATTGCCGCTCGCGCTCATGGCTCTGGCCAACGGGTTCTACTGGCCGCCGCTCTCGAGCCTCGTGATGAAGGTGTCGCCGCGCGAGCGTCTCGGCATGGCGTCGGGGCTGTTTTTCACCTTTCGCAACATCGGCTTTTCCCTCTCGCTTACGCTGGCGCTGGTCTTTGCGGAGACCAGCCTGCCGCCGGCCGAGGCGGTCCGCGTCTTCCTCGGCATCCATGCCGCATCGTCGCCAACCATGGCCCTTGCCCTGGTCCACGCGGTGCGGACCGCGTTCCTCTGGTTCGCCCTCGCCTTCGGGCTCGCGATCGTGGCGGGGATTCCCATCCTGCGCTGGCACGGGGCCGGCGGCGCGGCTGGGACGAAAGCCCCTGCGCAGACCTGATGAACGCATGGATTGTCTTGGGGTGCTCGAGCACCAGGGGGGTTTGCCTGGCGCGGACCGAAGCAGGTCGCAAGGCGCAAACGCACCGATGCGCCAGACCTCCCGCCCTGCCGTCCCACCATCTGGCAGGGCAATGCGGCCACTTTCCACGGTGCCAAACCGAATCGTTTAACATACGGCGGAACGCGCACGGTAGTGCCAGTATCCGTTTGCCAAACGACGAGGGGGGATACCCATGCGAATTCCACGTCAGCCGAGCGGCCAGCGGGTGGCGGCGAGAGTGATCCGGTACATCGACAGGGTTCTGCTCGTGTTGCTGGCGTTTCGCTTCATCCTGGCGCTGTTCGGCGCGAACCCCTTAAACCCGTTCGCGCACCTGATCTACTCCTGGTCGCTGCCGTTCGTGAGCCCGTTCTTCAACCTGTTCGGCTACAACGTGATGTATGGCGTCTCGCACTTCGAACTGTTCACCCTGATCGCGATGGCGGTCTACTGGGTGGTCGGCGAGGGTCTCGCCCGGCTGGTCACCATCACGCGCACTTAGTGCAGGGCGACCGGGCAATGCAGGCACGGCAAATGCGGCGGAGCGCTAAGGGCGCTCCGCCGCATTGTGCGCTCGGGGAGCTCGCACCCCGCCAGCAGGCACCGATCGCGGGAACCCGGCGCGATCTTGCGACCTGGGCCCTGGCCGGGTCGCATCCTGAGCGCCATCCTGCCCAGGCGCGAGCCGATCGCAGTCTGTCACTGCGTTGGCCACGCGCCCCTCGCCGGGAGCGCGAGCAACTACCCCATCCAGGACGGCAGCCGGCCGCTCGGCGCGACGGGCATCGCCGCTTCCACCCGGCTGCTCGCCAGCGCGATCGGCTTGTCGACTGGACTCCCGCATGGCGCGGCCATAAGCCGCGCCCCGTCGTCGGAATGCCTGCTTCCACCAGGTCAATACGGCCATTTGCGGTGTTCAAAAGACAATGTGGGGACCGTGGCGGCTTTATGACCCATATCGCAAGTAGGACTTGACACCACAGCAAGTATACCGTATACAGGATGCAAACCGGGAAAGGAGTGCTGGCGCAGGGACGGGATTCCAACGAGGGACGTGGACGGAAGGGGTGTGAAGAGTTTGGGGTTCGGGTCTTCTAAGCGCGCCGTGATGGGTGCGCTCGCTCTTGTGACCACCGCCTCGATCTCGCTGGCGGGACTTGGTGCCAGTACTGCTGCCGCTGCGACGAACCCGCTGCAAGGCAAGACGGTCACCATGATCATCCCGCACGGTGCGGGCGGCGGTTTCGACACCATGGCGCGTCTTGCGGCCCAGTACATCAAGTTGTACGTCCATGTTTCGTCGGTCGTGCCCGAGAACGTGACCGGTGGCGGCGGCGTCATCGGCGACGACCAGATCTGGAATTCCCCGCGGAACGGGCTGTACATCGGCATCTGCGACCCGGACGTCATGGCGGAGAACTTCGACGGCAACGTTGTGGGCGTGAAGTACCGCCCGGCCCAGATGAGCTGGTTGATCGGCGCCACCTCCACCTCGAACGTTCTCGTGCTGTCGAAGAAGTCCCCGTTCTACCCGCTCAGCCACATCAAGAAGGGCGAGACGATCGCGGTCGGTGCCGCCAGCAGCGGCGACGACCTGCTTGACGGCTACCTCATGGCACGGGCCCTCGGCCTGACGGCCCGCCTTGTAACTGGCTGGTCCGGCGGCACGGCCCAGGAAATCCCGGCGCTGAGCACGGGCAAGCCGGACGCGTTCGTTCTCGACGGCGACTCGGCTGCCAGGGCGATTGCGGATGGTTACGCCGTCCCGCTCATGCAGATCAACCTGAACCGCCACCCGGCCCTTCTGAAGATCCCGCTGCTCCTCAGCCGGACTCCCAAGTCCTCTTCCTTCTACCAGGCCGCGGTGGCCACCACCGCCGTGGAAACGGCGGACAAGGCGTTCTGCGGACCGCCCATGAGCCCGGCCCTCACCGCCGAGTGGCGCGGCATCTTCCACAAGGTGTTCGCCAACAAGAGCTTCATCAAGAAGCTCGAGGCGGACGACCTCGTGCCGTTCATCCGCACCGGCGCGGAAATGCAGGCCCACGAGAAGATCGCTGTCAAGGACGGCAAGGATCTGCTGAAGGCGGTCACGTTCGTCGACAAGCAGGTAGGCCAATAGAGAGCGATCCGGGATAACGGTCGCGCGGTTTCCTGTTGCGGCTGGACCAGGATCGTCCCACGGGTGTCGAGGTCGACGAACAGTTGCATCGCCGGACAGGCCAGCACTGCCCGCCGACCTCGCACCTTTTGGGCGACGGCCCGAAGCCGCTTTCGTATTGCTGTGGGCGATCGATTTTACGGTACGTTGGCGCCCGCATGACATCCCCGCCCCCGCAAGGGCCGATCGAAGCGCCGCCGGCGGCGTACCGCGGTTCCGGTCCGCCTTAGGAGTGAGCGTCGTGCTGAGCCTTACCTGCGCGACCGGGCCTTACGACCGTACCGAGGCACTGCGTGACGGACGCGTGCGCCCGGAAGGCATCGAGCTGACGTGCCTGACGCTGTCGCCGGAGGAAATGTTCTTCCGTCAGCTGCGCTATCAGGAGTTCGACGTCTCAGAACTCTCCCTGTCGAAGTACATCATGATGCGTGCCGCAGGCGATGACCGCTTCATCGCCCTGCCTGTCTTTCCATCGCGCAGCTTTCGCCATCGCAACATCTTCGTCCGTGCCGACCGCGGCATCGCGCAGCCTCGGGATCTCGCCGGGCGGCGCATCGGCGTTCCGGAGTACTCGATGACGGCGGCCGTCTGGGTGCGGGGCCTGCTCAAGGATGAATACGGCGTTGGTGCCGCTGACATAACCTGGGTGCAGGCTGGCCAGGAGCAGCCCGGTCGCGCGGAGCTCGCGCAGTTGGACCTGTCGCGCTATGGCATCCACCTCGAAACGGTCGCCGACAGGAGCCTGTCCGAGATGCTTGTGGCCGGCGACATCGACGCCATGATCAGCGCGAAGGAGCCGTCCTGCTACCGGCGCAGCCCCCATGTCCTGCGGCTCATCGAGGACTACCGCCCGGTGGAGGAGGACTATTTCCGGCGTACTGGCGTCTTCCCGATCATGCATTGCGTTGTGGTGCGCCAATCCCTGTACCGTCAGTATCCCTGGATGGCCCAGAGTCTGACGAAGGCATTCGCCGCAGCCAAGGACATGGCGCAGGACAGGCTGCGCGAACTGGGCGCCCTGAGCGCGATGCTGCCGTGGCTGCCCGCGGAGGTCGCGCGGCTGGACGACGTGATGGGCCCGGACTGGTGGCCCTACGGCATCGAGCCGAACCTGCCCGCGCTGACGAGGCTCCTCGGCTATCAGGCCGAACAGGGCCTGATCAAGACCCTGCCCGTGGTCGAGGAGCTCTTCGCTCCCTCGACGCTTCGCACGTTCAAGGTTTGACGGAGTCACGGGGCCGTCAAACCGGGAGGTACTGCGCCGGCGGGCGGAACGTTTTGGTCTGCTTGCCTGCCCACCGCCAGCCGCGCCGCGCAGGGGCCCGTCCGAAGTTGCCTGCCGATCGTCCGCCGGTCCGGCGCTTGGGACCGCAGCGGAGTCGCAAGGCCGTGGCGGAGGACCGCAGCACGGGCCGCCGCGGCGCAGAGAGAGCAAGAACCCGGGGACAGTCCCCAGAACTGGAGGTACCCTAGTGCTTCACATGCTCTTGCAGGGCTTGAGTATGGTCCTGGCGCCCGCTGCCATCTGGCACCTGGTGCTCGGCGTCTTGCTGGGCCTGGTCATCGGCGTGGTCCCGGGCCTTGGCGGCACCCAGGCCCTGGCCATTCTCATTCCCTTCATCTATGTCATGTCGCCGGCGGTGGCGTTCTCCTTCCTGCTCGGCGCCCACGTCGCGACACAGTACGCCGGATCGATCACTTCCATCCTGATGAACGTGCCGCCCTCCGGTACCAACATCGCGACCTGCTGGGACGGCTATCCGCTGTCGAGACAGGGGCGCGCCGTCGAGGCGCTTGGCATCGGCGCCACCTCAAACGTGCTGGGTGCCTGGATCGGCGCATTCATCCTCCTGGTGTCGATCCCGGTCCTCAAGGGCCTCGTGACGTTGATCCAGCCGCCAGAGCTCTTCATGGTGTCGATGCTGGGCCTGACGCTCGTCGCGAGCCTCAGCGGCAAATCGCTGATCCGCGGGCTCATCTCCGGCCTGCTCGGCCTCATGCTCTCGCTTGTCGGGCAAGACCTGGTCACGGGCGCCGAGCGGTACACGTTCGGCATACCGTACCTGTTCGACGGCGTGGACATCGTCACGCTGGTCGTGGGCATGTACGCGATCGGCGAGATGATCCGCCTCTTCACGCGTGGCGAACGCTCGATCGCCGAAGTCAAGCCCGTCCTGGACTACAAGCAGGTCGGCATAGGCATGCTCCAGCCGTTCCGCTACTGGTGGGCGGTCGTCTACGCCAGCCTGATCGGCACCCTGATGGGCATTGTGCCCGGCGTCGGCGGCACGATCTCGAACATCGTGTCGTACGGCCAGGTGCGCAACATCTCGCGCAACCCCGAAACGTTCGGCACAGGGCGGGTCGAGGGGCTCATCGCGCCGGAGTCGTCGCACATCGCGAAGGAAGGCGGCCAGATGATCCCGACGCTCGCCCTCGGCGTTCCCGGCGGCGACGCGACGGCCATCCTCCTCAGCGCGTTCATGATTCTCGGCCTGCAACCAGGACCGACCATGATCGAGCAGCACGCCAACCTCGTCTACGCCATCGTGCTGATCATCGCCTTCGCCAGCATCCTCACAAGCGCCATCGGACTTGTCAGCGCGCGCTTTCTCGCCGTGATCACCACGGTCCCCGTCGCCATTCTGACACCGGTCATCATCATGTTCGCCAGCAGCGGCGCCTTTGCGAGCACCACCAACGTGCTGTCGATCGTGGTCGCCCTCGGTTTCGGCGTGCTCGGCTACGTCATGCGCAGGTACCAGTATTCGGAGCCCGCCCTGATCATCGGCCTGATCCTTGGGAAAATCGCGCAACCCAACCTGCACCTGGCCGTGATGCTCTACGGCTACCAGTTCCTCTGGACTCGGCCAATCTCCCTGGGCATCGGCATCGCCGCCTTGATCATCGTCTTCCTGCCCACCATCACGAAGTTGGTCAAGAACAGGCGCGCACCCGGCGTCGCGAGCTGAGGCCGCGCAAGAGGATGCGGCCGCCGAGGGCCGCCGCCGGACCGCCTGAGACGAACCGAACCAGGAGGCGTAGCTAGCGATGAGGATCCACGGCGAGGTCTACTTCAACGTCCTGCTGCTGGTGGTATTTGGGGCAGCGCTGATCGGCGCTGCGAGTTTTCCGCCCGCGGCGCAGTCGTTCCCGTATTTCGTCACCGTTCCGGGGCTGGCCCTGAGCCTGTGGCTGACGATCCAGAATCTGCTGAAGTCCAGGGCCGGTGCGCCCGACAATAAGGTGCCGCCCGAGCAGATGCGTCGGGTGTACATCATGGTCGCGTCGTTCGCGGGCATGGTGGCCTTGATCGTGCTTGTGGGCATGCCGATCGGCATCGCGCTCTTCGGATTCGGTTTCACCTACTTGAACTCCAAGCGCGGCATTTGGGTCTCCGCCGGCGTGATGGTCTTCGGCTTCCTCCTGGTGTGGGGCCTCTTTGGGCAAGTTCTGCACTTCATGCTCTACGGCGGTGTGTTCGGCATCCTTGGCATCTGAGCGAGGCCGCCTGCCGGCGGGCCACGCGAGACGGGTCTTTGTCTGTGAACGGGAGGAGAAGCCGTGCTGAGGCTATCCATGGCCCTCGGCGACTACGACCTGAACCGGGGCCTGATCGACGGCGCCGTGCATGTGGAGAACTGCGAGACTGCGGTGATCACGGGTCTCAGCTCCCCGGAACGGCACTGGCGGTTCCTCAGGCACGAGGAGTTCGACGTCTGCGAGCTCTCGATCGGGTCGTACCTCGCCGCCCTGCCCGAAAGCCGCTTCGTGGCCGTGCCCGCCTTCCCGCACAAGCGGTTTCGCCACCACTACTACTTCGTCCACTCCGACGAGACCCTGAAGGGCCCGAAAGACCTCGAGGGCAGGCGGGTGGGCCTGCGCACGTGGCAGAACACCGCCGGCATCTGGATGAAGGGCATCCTGCAGCACCATTACGGCGTCGACATGGGCAGCATCCAGTGGTTCGCCCAGGACGCGGAGCATGTGGAGACCGGCGAGGGACCGCGCCCCAGGCGTGCCGAGGGCAACATCGAGAAGATGCTGCTCGAGGGCAGGCTGGACGCGCTCCTCTACCCCGAGACCCTGCCCAGCTTCGCCGCCGGCGACCCGAGGGTGGGGCGATTGTTCCCCGACGCGAAGGCGGCGGAGCAGGAGTACTACCGCGCGACGGGCATCTTCCCGATCATGCACCTTCTGGCGATCCGCCGCTCCATCGCCGAGGAGAACCCATGGCTGCCCGAAACGCTGCTCGCAGCCTGGCGGCGCAGCAAGGACCTGGCCATGCAGCGGCTCGAGGATCCGCGCAGCATCAGCCTTGCCTGGATGACCCCGCTCAGGGAGGAGGAGCGCACGATTCTTGGACCGGACCCCTGGGGCACCGGCCTTACGTCGCAGAACCGCATCGCTCTGCAAACCCTGATCGGCTACGCCGCGGAGCAGGGCATTCTCAAGGGTCTGCCGACGGTGGAGCAGCTTTTCTGGGCAGGCACGCTCGGCGCCGCGCCGCCCGCTTAGGGCGGCAGGGGCGGGGCGGCCGGTCGGCGACACGGGCGGAAACGGCGGAAGCAGGCGCTACACCTCCAGCGAAGGAAGGCAACTCACGTGGTTGATCTCGTCATCCGGAACGGTTTCATCGTTTCTCCGGCTTCCACGATCCGCGGCCATCTGGTGATCGACCAGGGCAAGGTTCTCGGGCTGGTCCTGCGCGACGGCGATATTCCCGAGGCGCGCGAGACGATCGACGCCGAGGGCAAGTACGTACTGCCAGGACTTATCGACCCGCACGTGCACTTCCGCCAGCCGGGCGTGGAGCGCAAGGAGGATTGGCGGCACGGTTCGGCCGCGGCGGTCTGCGGCGGCATCACGACGGTCATCGACATGCCGAACGTCGTCCCGCCCACGACGGATGTCGACGCGCTGCAGCAGAAGCTGTCGCTCGCGGACGGCAACGCCTACTGCGACTACGCGTCGTATGCCGTGCTGGTCGAGGGCAGCATCCCGAACATCCGGCCGCTGGCGGACGCCGGCGTGGCGGGCTTCAAGATCTTCATGGGCGAGACGATCGGCAACATTCCCGCCCCGACCGACGGCGAGATCCTGGACCAGTGGCGCGTGCTGAGCGAGATCGGCGTACGCTGCGGCGTGCACGCGGAGGACAACTCGATCCTGTTCTACGTGCGCAAGCAGCTGCAGGACGCGGGCCGCACGGACCCGCTGGCGTTCCTCGAGTCCCGCCCGGCGGTGGCGGAGGCGGAGGCGGTGCAGCGCGCGATTCTCTTCGCGCAGGAAGCTGGCAGCCGGCTGATGATCTACCACACGTCCGCGAAGCAGTCGGTCGGGATCATCCGGCGCGGCAAGGCGGACGGCGTCGATGTGATGGCGGAGACGGGCCCGCACTACCTGCTGTTCGACGGGCGCGACATGGTGCGCATGGGGCTGGGTTCGATGCTGCGCATGAACCCGCCGATCCGCACCCGCGACCACGGCGAGGCGCTCTGGCAGGGTCTGCTGGACGGCACGATCGACGTGATCGGCACGGACCACTCGCCGCACACGCCTGAGGAGAAGCAGTACGACAACCGGATGGGCGACATCTGGAAGCCGCAGTCCGGCTGGGCGGGCGTGGAGTACAACGTGCCGGTGATGCTGACGCAGGTCGCGCAGGGCCGCATGACGATCAACCACTACGTCAAGGTCCAGTCCGAGAACCCCGCGAAGGCCTGGAGCCTGTGGCCGCGCAAGGGCAACCTCGATGTCGGCGCGGACGCCGACGTGACGATCGTCGATCTCGGCAAGCACGGCGTCGTCGACCAGACCAAGGGCCACAGCAAGAACCCCAACACGCCGTTCCACGGCTTCCACGTCCAGGGCCTGCCGATCTACACGATCGTGCGCGGCCAGGTCGTGGC
>JAJZQO010000068.1 GCA_021847575.1 Bacillota bacterium
CAGCTGGGCGAGACCGACCTGGTGCCCTGGGACGCCGGCACCTTCGGCAGCATGTCGACCGCCACCGACGGCGTGACTCTGCGCCTCGCCGCGGCCTACGCCTTCCAGCTCCTGCGCGGGCGCGCCTCGGTGCGCCTCGGCGTCGCAGGGGCTGAACTCCTGGCACAGGGCGGGGCGTTCCACGCGCCGGACGGCCGCACCGCCCCTTATGGCGAGCTGGCAGGAGAGGTGCCGCTCGAGGGACCTCTGCCGCCAGCCGAGGAGCTCTCCTTCGCCGACGGGCCGGACCTGCCGGCCGAGCCGGACCGCGTCGAAGCGCTTTCGCTCGTGCTGGGCACGGCCACCTATCCGCACGATGTGCGCCTGCCGGGGATGCTGCGCGGGCACGTGCTGGCACCGCCCAGGCCCGGACAGCGCCTCGCCTCGCTCGACGACGGCGTGGCGAGGGCCATGCCTGGCGTCGTGCAGGTGGTGCGGGCCGACGACTTCGTCGGCGTCGTCGCGGAGCGGCGCGAGCAGGCCCTGCTGGCGGCGCAGTCGCTCGAAGCGACGTGGAGCGAGCCGGAGAGCGAGCCGGAGAGCGAGCGGGAGCCGGCGCTCGAGGCGCAGCTGCGGGAGGATCCCGGCGTCGAGGCTGCCCTGGCCCAGAGCACAAGGCGGCTCAAGGCGAGCTACCACACGCCGCACATCTCCCACGCCTCCATCCTGCCAAGCGCCGCCGTGGCCAATGTACGCGACGGCCGCGCCGACCTCTACGTCGCGACGCAGCGGCCGTTCGGCCTGCGCGACCAGGCCGCCCGCATCCTCGGCCTCGACCCGGCGGACGTCCACGTCCACCCGCAGCAGATGAGCGGCATGTACGGCGGCGGCGGCTGGGGCGACGCGGCGCTCGACGCCGTCCGTCTCTCGCAAGGAACCGGCCGGCCGGTACTGGTCGAGTGGACGCGGGCGGAGGAGTTCCAGCGCTCGGCGCTCAAGCCCTGGCTCGACGCGGAGATCGAGGCCGCGCTCGGTCCGGACGGGCGGATCGTCGCCTACCGCTCGCAGGTGCGCACGAATCCGCACATCTACGGCGGCGGGCGCGTGCCGCCGGAGGTGGCGGGCATGACGTCGGGCCGAAACGCCATCCCGCCCTACGATCTCGGCAAGATGGCAGTGCACCTCACGGTGGAGCAGGGGGAGGTGCAGACGTCCGCGTTCCGCTCGCTTGCAGCGGCGCCGAACGTCTTCGCGAGCGAATCCTTCCTCGACGAGCTGGCCCAGCTGGCCGGCGCGGATCCGCTTGCCCTGCGCCTGGCCCACGCGGCGGATCCGCGCCTGCGGCAGGTGCTCGAGGCGGTCGCGGACCTCTCGGGCTGGCAGGCGCGGCCCTCGGGCGACGGGCATGGCTACGGCCTCGCGGCGACGATCTACCACGGCACCTACTGCGCTGAGGTGGCGGAGGTGTTCGTCTCGGCGGGCGGCAAGGTGCGGCTCGGGCGGGTGTTCGCGGCCGTGGACGCCGGGCGGCTCGTCTACCCCGAAGGTGCGCGGGCGCAGATCGAGGGCGGCATCGTGCAGGCGATGAGCTGGACCCTCTTCGAAGAGACGCGCCTCGACCAAGGCCGCGTCACGACCCGCGGTTGGCGGGACTACCCCATCGCGACGTTCGGCGACGCGCCGCAGGGCATCGAGGTGCGCTTCGTCGGCTCCCCAGGCGATCCGTCGACAGGCGTCGGCGAACCCGGGGCCGTGCCCGTGGCGGCGGCGATCGCGAACGCCGTCTGCGCGGCGACAGGCGCCCGCCTGCGCCAGCTGCCCCTCAGGCCTGGACGGGTGCAGAAGGCGATGGCCTCCAGCTGACGAGGGTCTCGCAAGGGGCTGCCGCCACTGCGCGGCGGCCCCTTCCTCTCTCGAGCCGGACGTTCCAGGTGGGGACATGACCGTCCGCCACCGGACGCCGCACGCGCAGCGGTGCACGAAAGGAGCGGAGCCGCGGCTCCGCCCTTGCCGTCACGTCAGGTTCTGCGCCGCTCCTGGCCCAGGGACTCAGTAGTCGGCCTCGTGGGGCTCGAGGTAGCCCCCCTTCCTCTCGTCCGGCAACCCGAGCCGCTTGCTTAGGAGGGCGCGTGCGATGGCGGGACCGCGGTCCATGCCGAACGTGCCGAGCAGGAGCAGCACGCCGCCTTCAGCCAGCCGCCCGACAGCCTCCTCGATGGCCGAAGGCAGCTCGAGGTGGCGCGAGAGCGCGAGGCCGCCCTGCCTGGCCGCCTCGCTGAAGGCGGCGATCTCGTCGGCTCGCACCTGGTAATCCACCGCATACTCCCTCAGATCGCTGCGGCTCTCGCTGACGATCAGCGGCGCGTAGCCGAGCTGCGGTTCCCAGCCCGCCAGGATGCTTGCGATGCGCGCGTTGACTTCGGCGCCGCGGTTGCCCCTGAGCGCGCACACCACGACCACCTGCCTAGGGCCCAGGTCCCGGATGGTGCGCAGTACCGCGTGGTAGCTCGCCTCGTTCATCGCGACGTCGTTGTAGATGACGTACGGGCCGACATCCTGGCGCTCGAGCCGGCGCGGCGGCGCCGTGAAGGACCTGAAGGCGGCGGCGGCCTCTTCGGGCGGGATGCCGAGGTGGACGGCCACGGCGAAGGCGGCGGCGGCGTTCATGCCGTTGTGCCTGCCGGGCATGGGCAGGCGGAACGGGAATGGCCCCGCGGACGCCAGGTCCCTGCGCTGCACGAGCAGCGACCCCGTCAGTTCGCCGTCCTGCTGCGAGAGTTCGCGCAGGCGCACGTCGGCACGCCCGTCTTCGCCGAAGCTGACAACGTCCGCCTGCACTCCTGCGCCCATGGCGAGAATCCTGGGGTCGTCGGCCGAAAGCACCGCCGCGGCTCCGGCCGGCAGGCCGCGGATGAAGTCGCGCTTGGCCTCGTAGTAGTCTTCCACGCTGCCATGGTAGTCGAGGTGGTCCGGCGAGAAGTTGGTCGCGACGCCGGCGCGGAAGGCGACGCCACGGACGCGCTCCTGCCGCACGGCGTGGGAAGAGACCTCAAGCACCGCGTGGTCGTGGCCGCGCTCGAGGGCGGATGCCAGGAAGCGCTGCAGCTCGTGTGCGGGCGGCGTGGTCCATTGCGGGCGGAAGTTGACGTGGGGCAGGCGGACGAGCGTCGTTGTCCAGTAGGCGCAGCGGTTTCCGGCCGCCGCGAGCAGATGCGCGACGAGCAGGGCCGTCGTCGTCTTGCCGTTCGTGCCTGTCACGCCGACGACGGTCATGCTGCGTGCGGGCTGGCGATAGAAGCGCAGGGCGGCCTCCGCGAGCAGCGTGAACGGCCGCTCGTGCCACAGTCCCACCGCGCCCGGCGGCGGCTCGAGGCCAGGCGGCAGCACGACCGCCGCCGCGCCGCACGAGAGCGCCTGGGCCGCGTAGAGCCCGCCATGCGTCAGGCCACCGGGCAGTCCGACGAAGAGGTCGCCTGGCGACGTGCGGCGGGAGTCGGTGGAGAGGCCGCGCACCCGGACGTCCTGCCACAGGCCGAAAGGAGTGCCTTCGCCCTTTGGCACGAGTTCTTCGAGCAGAGCCTCGCGAGGATTAGTCAAGGCCAGGTCGCCTCCCTGAAGCTGCGGAACACCACGTATGCGTCCTCGCCGTTGCCGAAGAAGCCGAGGCTCATGCCGATCTCGCGCCAGCCGATGCGGCGCAGCACCCTGCGCTGCGGCTCGTTCGACCGCCGCACCTCGCCCAGGAACCATCTGGCGCCCATGCCCAGGGCCACCGGCTCGGCCTCGACCAGGATGCGGCCGCCGTAGCCGCGCTGCCTGAAGGCGGGGTCGGTGGCGTTGGCGATCACGTGCGCCGTCGGTCCGCAGACCTGAAAGCCGAAGTAGGCGGCGAGCCGCCCTTCCTCCCGGATCGCCAGGTAGCGCACCGCAGGATCCCTGAAGAGCTTTTCGAGCGTCGGCAGGTCCAAGGGCTCCGGGAACACGCAGGCTTCGATCGCCGCGACCCGCGCAAGTTCCGCAAAGTCGAGATCCGTGACGAGGCCGTCATCCGCCGCCATGGGCACCCCCTCCTGCCCCACCGTATGACGCAACGCGACATAGTGCTGTTCCGTGGGATGCACCGCTGCGCGGGCCGGCACATAAGGCTTTCATATGTAACAAAGACAGAAGGTGACGGCATGGAGGTGCCCCTCTCCCCCCTCGGGCTCGTCGCGCGCGGGCTGCGCCTCTACCCCGGGCGCGTGGCCGTGCTGGACGACGGGCGGCAGCTGAGCTACGCCGAGCTCCAGCGCAGGCTCGAGCTCCTGTCGGGAGCGCTCGGGCGCCTGGGCGTGGTCCCGGGCGACCGGGTGGCCCTGCTCGCGCCCAACACCCTCGAGGCCCTTGAATGCTATACCGCCATACCTCGCACAGGTGCCATCGTGGTCCCGCTCAACACGCGGCTCGGTGCAAGCGAGTACCGCTACATCCTGGGCCACTCCGGCGCGCGGCTGCTCCTCGTCGACATCACCTGCTACGCCCGCGTCGAGGAGTTCCTGCCGGAGTTCCCGGACCTCACGGTCGTCATCCAGCGCGGCAGGATCGACGGTCGCCTGAACTACGACGAGCTGCTCTGGGCCGGTCCCTCGCTGCCTTTCGACCCGGAGGCCGTCGCCGAGAGCGCCGTCCTCTCGCTCAACTACACGAGCGGCACCACCGCGCGCCCGAAGGGCGTGCTCCTCACGCACCGCAACACCTTTGTCAACGCGGTGAACATGATCCTCGCGCTGCGGCTTACGGCGGACGACGTACACCTGCACGTCGCGCCGATGTTCCACGCGAACGGCTGGGGTCTGGTGTGGGCCGCCCTGGCCGTCGGCGCCACCAATGTACCCTTGCCCGCCATCGACGCGCAGGACGCCCTGCGCCGCATCCGCGACCACGGCGTCACGACCCTCTGTGCGGCGCCCACGGTCCTGACGATGCTGCTGCAGGCCGCGGAAGAGGACCCGCCGCCCAGCGGCGTGCGCCTGGCGGTGGCCGGCGCCGCCCCGCCCGCTGCTGTGATCCGCCGCGTCGAGGATGAACTCGGCTGGACGGTCCACCACTTCTACGGCCTGACCGAGACGACGTCGTTCATCACCTACAACGAGCCGCCGCAAGGCATCGAGCAATGGCCGCTCCTGGCCCGCGCCGGCTTCAAGGCCCGCCAAGGCGTTGATCTGCCGCTCTCGGGCCACGCGCGCGTCGTGCGCAAGGACATGAGCGACGTCAGTCCGGACGGCCAGGAGATGGGCGAGGTCGTGGCGCGCGGCAACGTGATCATGTCCGGCTACTACCGCGATCCCGAAGCGACGCGGCAGGCCTTCGCGGGAGGCTGGTTCCACACGGGGGACCTCGCGGTGCGCCACCCGGACGGCTACATCGAGATCAGGGACCGCGCCAAGGACATGATCATCTCAGGGGGCGAGAACATCCCCTCGCTCGAGGTGGAAGGGGCGCTCTACCGCCACCCGGCGGTGGCCCAGGCCGCTGTTGTCGCGGCGCCGCACCCGCACTGGGGCGAGACGCCGGTCGCCTTCGTCGCCCTGCGGCCGGGCAAGGTGGTCGGCGAAGAGGAGCTCGTGCAGCACTGCCGGGATCTGCTGACGCACTTCAAGGTTCCGTCGCGCATCGTGTTCGTCGACGAATTGCCGCGTACGGCGAGCGGCAAGATCCAGAAGTTCCTGCTGCGCGAGATGGCGCGCAGCGACAACAAGACCTAGCCAACGGCCCCGGGGCCGCATACGACGCGAGCCGGGAGGAACGCTCCTTCGTGAAAGGAGTGTTCCCGATGCCCAACTTGCGCGCAGCGGCACTGGCCCTGCTCGCTGGCGTCCTCTTCCCCATCCCGTCCCACGCGGCACCGACTCAGCCGCTGAAGCCCGCGGTGCAGCGGCAGGCCATGCTCCTGAAGTCCGTCCCGACGCAGGCCAAGATGATCGCCTTCACGTTCGACGACGGTCCGAACCGGCGCTACACGCCGAAGGTCCTCGAACTCCTGCAGAAGTACCACGCGCACGCGACCTTCTTCGTGATCGGTCAGGAGGTCGTGCGCTTCCCCGAGATGATCGGCAAGATCCAAAGTGCGGGTATGGAGATCGGCAACCACGGCATGCACCACAAGTGGCTGCACAAGATCACGCCTGACGAGGTGCAGCAGGAGATCACGGGGGGCGCCGACGCCATCGTCGCCGCGGGCGGCCCAAAGCCCTACCTCTACCGCCTGCCCGGCGGCTTCGCGACCGAGTCTTCATCGCGGCTTCTCGGCAAGCTGGGCTACACGGTGATCGGCTGGAGCATCGACACCCGCGACTGGCGCATGAGCGCAAGCGCCGGCCGCATCGAGCAGATCGTGATGAAGCAGGCCGCGCCCGGACGCATCGTGATCATGCACGACGGCTCGGTCCGCCGCGAACCTACGCTGACGGCCCTCTCGCACCTGCTGCCCGCGCTCGAGTCCCAGGGCTACAGGATCGTGAGCGTCGGCGAGCTGCTCAAGAAAAGCGATTACGTCGCTTTGAGAAAGCTGCCGCCAGGACCCTGCCAGACCGCCAGACCGAAGTCCCAGCAGAAGTCGAAGCCCGCGCGGCCGCACAGCTGGTTCGAGCGCCTGCTGCCCGGCCGCCACGTCTGACGCCGACCTGCGCGCAGGATAATTCGGGAACCGGAAGGCCGGTCGGTCCGCGAGGGCAGGCCGGTCCTTCCCGCGTCCCCGCCTCTCCCGCATACTGGAGAGGATCACGGGACCAGGGAGGCCGGATATGCCCAACGAGATCCATCTCGCGGACAACCTCGCGGTGCTGCGGAGCCTGCCGCAAGACAGCGTCGACCTCATCTACATCGACCCGCCGTTCAATACCGGCAGGGTGCAGTCGTACGCCAGGATGAAGGCCGTCCGCTCCGACCAGGGCGACAGGACGGGCTTCGGCGGGCGTCGCTACGCGACGAGCACACTCGCCTCGCGCGCCTACCTCGACGCCTTCGACGACTATCTCGCCTTTCTCGAGCCGCGCCTCGTGGAGGCCTACCGCGTCCTCGCCCAGCACGGCACGTTCTACTTCCACATCGACTACCGCGAGGTGCACTACTGCAAGCTGCTCCTGGACGCCATCTTCGGCCGGGAGTGCTTCCTCAACGAGATCATCTGGGCCTACGACTACGGCGCCAGGACGAAGCGCAAGTGGCCCCCAAAGCACGACAACATCCTCGTCTACGTCAAGGATCCCGCCCGCTATGTCTTCAACGCCGACGCGGTCGACCGCATCCCGTACATGGCGCCGGGTCTCGTCGGCAAGGAGAAGGCCGAGCGCGGCAAGCTGCCGACCGACACCTGGTGGCATACGATCGTGCCGACGCGGGGAGCCGAACGGACCGGCTACCCGACGCAGAAGCCGCTCGCCATCCTGGAGCGCATCGTGCTGGCGTCCTCGAATCCTGGCGACCTCGTACTGGACTTCTTCGCAGGCAGCGGCACGACCGGGGCGGCCTGCCTGAAGCACGGCCGGCGCTTCCTGCTCGTCGACGACAATCCCGCCGCGCTGGAAGTCATGACCGAACGCTTCAAGGGCCAAGCGGGCATCCGCTGGCTGGGACTTCGCCCGGTGGCCGGACAGGCGGACGAGACAGCCGACGAAAGCGGCGCATGATGCAGCCGCGGGAGACGCATCGGCGCCTCCCGCGGCTGCAGTTCATCCCATCATCCCAGGATCCCACCGCAGCACCCAGGCCTCACGCGCTGCGGAACCCGACCGACCTGCCTGCGCCAGGAGCCTGCGCTTCGACGCGCAGGAGCGCGTGCCAGGGAATTGCGAGTGTCGTCTGGTCGTCCGTCTCCACCAGCAGGCCGAAGCCGTCTTCCTGGACGATGCGGCCCACCGCGACCGTGCCCCCGTCGACAAGCACGAAGCGCAGCTTCGCATCTGCGGGACCGGCCTGCCGCAAAGAAGCGAGCAACTCGCGCGGGAAGACCGGCCAAGAGGCTGTCATGCCGCCATCCAACGATCGGTCCCTCCTCGGGATGCCCAGCCACGTCGAGGCTGGGCTCCGCGTCTCGTTCTCAGACGAGGAGTAACTTCGTCGTCGGAGGTCGGCATCCTGGGCGCCGATTCCGGCCACTGCGAAAATGTCGGAGATGGCGGCCTGTGCCTGGCGCAAACGCCCCGACACCGATCTGCCGGCGACCAGGTCCACAGGTTACAGCCTGCATAGACGCGCGTTCCCCAAGGTCTTGGCACCTCGACCCCCAGGCGTCACAGGGAAGCGCTCTGCCCGGCCTCACAGGCGACAAGACTGAGCCCGCGGGGCCGGCAAGACCACAAGTTTGCCCAATGGCCGTCGTCGTGAGCAGGGCTCGGCCTACAGGTCGCCGTCCACAATGAGACCTTTGCCGCCGTGCTTGCCCTGATACAGCCGCCTGTCCGCGAGGCGATAGGCGTCGGCGTAGCTTTGGGCCTCGCGCGGCAACTCCACCACCCCCACGGTGGCGTTGCTGCCGAAGCGCTGAAGCGGGCTCTCGGCGATGATCCGCTGGAGTCGCGCGCGGGTCTCGGCACCTCGGTGGGCCTCGTAGAGCACCCAGACGAACTCGTCGCCGCCGATGCGCGCCACCTCGTCCGAGGGCCTCACGGCGGCGCGCACATAAGCGGTGAACTCCTTCAGGAGGCCATCGGCGGCCTGATGGCCGAAGCGGTCGTTCACCCGCTTCAGATCGTCGACATCGATTAGGAGGAAGAGGGCCGGGCTGGCCGGCGAGGAGCTGAAGTAGGTCTCGAGGCGCTCCTCGAGCGCCCGCCTGTTCCATGCACCCGTCAACGGGTCATGGCGCGACAGGCGGAGCAGCTGGCGCTGGCGCCAGCGGTTCACGGTGGCGAGCCCCGTGAACTCGAGCACCGCGAGCAGCGTCTCATCCTGCACATGGCGCTCGTCGGGGACGTCGACGAGGAGTGAGGCGATTTCGCTGCGCCCGTCGCGCATGGCGTAGTGATAGAGCGTGCGACCGCTAACCGCCAGGGGATGATCATCCGGCAGGGTGCCGTCCGGCGGCAGCTCCAGACCCTGGGCGGACAGAAAGGCCCGTGCTTTGGGCCACCACCGCTCCTGCAGGGAGAGATCGCGCGCATCGAGCGTTCCCCAGACGTCGTGCAGCATCCACGCGCCGGATTCCGTCTCCGAGCGCATGGCCAGGATGCCGCCGCGCACGCCCGCCACTTCCGGCCAGCGCCGGCGGAAGGATCGGAACGCGGCTACCGACGGCATCTGCTCGTCGTGGGCGAGATACGGCTGGTAGTCAAGAGCGAGGGGGGCGCTCTCGAGCATCCACGCGAAAACCTGGCGGCTCTGCTGCAGCGATGCCACGAGTTCCTGGTTGGCCATCAGGGAGCCCAGCAAGGGAGCGATCTCTTCGATGGCCTCGATCGCCGGAACCGGCAGGCGGTCCCCCTCGTCGTCGCCCAGCGTGAGGACGCCCTGCACGACGCCCTTGTGCATCAGAGGGATCGCCGCCGTGAGGTGCACGCCGGCCCTTTGCGGCTCCTGCCGCAGCGTGCCCGGCATGTAGATCACCCGCTTTTCGGCGAAGGCGCGCGCCACGATGCTCTCGTCAGCTGCAGCCGCGGATCCGCGGGAGTTGCCAGGAACGGTGCCCTTGGCGGCGATGGCGACCGCTTTGCCGGCGTCTGGCGCAGTCTGCCACACGGCAGCCGAGCGGAATGGCAGCGCCCTGACAAAGCGCTCGGCCATGCGCGCGAAGTGCTCGTCGCTCTGCCAGGTGGCAAGCCAGCGAGCAACCTCCTTGCGCCAGAAGAGATGATGGCTTGCGTCCCTGCCGTGCGCCCCGGCACGCTTCTCGCCGCCTACGGCCAGGCTCTCCTCGGCCGCCTGCGCCACGACAGCGAAACTCTCCATGGCTCCTGTCACGTTGCCGTCCTGCGACAGCACGGGCTCCGTATGCATCGTGACCCAGCGGCGCTCGCCGTTTCTGTCGCGCAGGGAGAGCAGGCTGTCCTGGGGGACGTTCTGCTGCATCGCCCGCACCAGGGGACATGCCCCGAAGCAGAGGCGGTTGCCCGCCAGATCGCGGTGGTCCATGCCGCTCAGCCAGCAAGGCAGCCCGATCATCTCTGCGGCCGTCCGGCCTGTGATCGCCTCGGCGGCCGCGTCCCAGAAGACGATCCTGCGGTTTGGGTCGGCCGCGTAGTGCCCTGCGCCCGTGATCCCAGAGGTCGCGGCCGTCTGACGCGCGGTCTCGCCAAGGATCTCGGACGAGGTCGGTAGCCTGAGGACACCCAGGCGCGCCCGCTCGGGCTCGGGGGATGGCCTGCCGAGCAGGAAGCCCTGACCCATCACGACACCGAGCCGGACGAGCTCGTCGAGTTCAGCCTGGGTTTCGATGCCTTCCGCGATCGTGGCGATACCGAGATCGGAGCACATGTGCAGCATGGCTGCGACGATCGTCTGGCGCCACCGGTCCTGGTCGATGTCGTGCACGAGGCGCTGGTCCACCTTGACCACGTCGGGCTTGAGCGCGAGGACGGCCGCCTGGCCGGCGAAGCCCGCGCCGAAGTCGTCCAGGGCGATGCGGTAGCCGGCGGCGCGCCACGTCGCGACCTGGGCCTGCAAAGCCTCCGGGTCGTCGAATAGGGGTGACGCCTCGGTAATCTCGATGACGGTGTGGTCGGCCGGCCAAGCCGGCTGGTCCGGCGCGATCGGCAGTCCGAGAAAGCGCGGATTGACGTTGACGAACAGCATGCCCGGGCGCCTGAGGGCACGGGCCGCCGCCTCGAACGCCATCTTGCGGCAGATCTCCTCGAACGGCTCCTCCACCTCTTCGTGGCGTGCCAGTTCGAAGAGGTCCGAGGGGCTCGGGAACAGGGAGTCGCGCGGACCGCGGATCAGGGCCTCGTGGCCCCATATGGTTCCGGATCTCAAGTTGTAGATTGGCTGCCAGGCGATCCAGAGGTCAGGCATCAACTGGTCGAGCACAATGGTCCCCCAATGGGCGCTCCAGCCTATCATCTCGAAAAGGGCGCCCTCTGGGCGCCCTCCGGCAGGATTGGCCTCTGGTCGACACGTTCGCTGAGCGGTCCGGTTGTCCCTGCCTGGGGCTGCGGGAGCTACCCGGCTCGTCGCATGCAGTTGCCACGTGGCTGGACAAAGCATCGCGGCGGCTCGGGGTGCCGTCCGCGCTCCATGACCCACCCGCCTGCGGGCCGGCGGCGGAACGCGCAAAGGGGGCTGCGGGAGGCTCTCATTCAGCCATGTGCTGCACGAGGCTCGCAGGCCACTTGAAGACGATGGTCGCGTAGGCTGGCTTGCCGCTGCCGGACAGGCCCTGGCGGTAGATCCCTATATCGAACGGGTGGCTGCCGCTGAGATCGTCCGCAAAGAGCGCGAAGGACCAGGTGTCACCCTGGCGCGCAACTTCCTGGAGGTTGGCGCCGACCGTCGATCCCCAGGCTTCGTAGCTTTGCCACGCGCCCACGTCGGTGACACCGGTCGGACAGCTCACGGTGACGAGGAGGTCGATGGTTCCGTTGACGCCGTAGTTGGGATCCAGGCTCGCAGCGGCCGTGACGTCGAGACCGTATCCGACGTAGTGGTCGCCGGACGCGGTCAGGGTGCCGAGTGGGGCCTTGGCGGAGGGCGAGCACGCGGCGACCGCGGGCTCTGTCCCACTGCCCGGGCTGCCCGCGCCCTGCCCTCCGGCGCACCCGCCCGCCAGTGGCAGGATCGCCGCCACCAGCGCTGCGATGGACACCTTCGCGAGCATACTCCCCGGCATCGTCAGTCCTCCTTGCGACCCATGGGCGCCGACAGCTGCCTTCACGTGGCGCGGTTCGCCACACCCAACCCTCTAGTGCACAGCAAACGCGCCTTGGAACTCGTAGGTCGGCGCGTCGACTTCCTTGGCGAGGAAGTCCGTCGCCACGAAAGCGCGATAGCGTCCCGCGGCGAGGCCCTTTTCGGGGAACCAGACGTACTGCCAGTCGGGCTGGATCTTAACCCCCATCTCCCGCCGCAGCGTCTGCCAGTGCCGTCGCTTCGGCTGCCAACGCTCAACCAAGACGTCGAGGGCGTAAGTACCGAGACCCTGCTGCGCCGCGATCGAGACGAGGAGGTAGAACGCCTTCCCCCTTGGCAGGCTCCTAAGGGAAGGGCCGCACGTCACCTTGCCCTGGACGGGCTTGCGCAGACAGATGCCCAGCGGCAGCACCTTCGTGCCCGACGCCGCAGCCGTGCCTGGAACCAGGACACTCAAGGCAAGCAGGGCTCCACAGCAACCGGCGAGGGCGATGCTCATGCGACGGCCTATGCCCTCACTCCCTCTCAAGGCGCGTGACCGGTTCGAGACTGCTCACCTACATGGGCAGCGATCCGCTGAACCGCGAAGAAACCAACGCGCGACGATCATCGCAAGCCGCGGCGCGCCCAACGCAAGCTGGCGCCGGGATACCACACCCGTCGCGGCCCCATGCCGCCCATGCACTGGCGGGCGCTCTGATCCGCAGCGATGCGGCTTTGCCGGCCGCAGGTCGGTCTATGCCTTGCGCGTCCCCCCTCGGACACGGCAGGCCAGTACCGAACGAGGCGGCAGCGAAGACCCGGAACTTAGGACGGCCCTTGCTGCTTCGCCTGCCGCTTTTCGCGGGAGCGAATCATTTGGGCGACCGTGAAGTCGGTCCAGAACCAGATGATGGCGGCCAAAAAGAGGGCGTAGATAGCATCGCCCCAGCTTCCTGCTAGCCCTACGACGACGGCCATGAGCGCGGCGATGATGGCGAGCGTCCGTCCCGCCCACTTGAACACTTTGATCACATTCACCTCCAGTCAGCGTCCTTCGGGCTGTGAGCCCCAGCCCCGTCGGCCATCGACCCACCACCCCATATTCAATTGGACATGGCTGGTTGGCGCAGGAGAATCCCCCAAAGCGGTGAATCATCATCACCCAAACAGGTGATCGTGTAGCCGCAGGGGGTTAGCCGCGTGGGTGTCGCCTCGCCATTTGGATCGTTCAGGGCGGAAATGCGACCGCTATTCCCAGCGGTCGCATTTCTTGGTGGCATTTTCGCCTGGCTGGTCTCGGTGCCACTTTTCGGCCCGACCTGGCTGGCTCTCGCCGCCGCGGCACATGTGAATGCCTTTACCCCGATCTATCTCTTCCTTGGCGGGCATGCCCTCGGACTTGCAGCAGGAGGCCTCATTGCGGACGTCTGGCCGCCGTTCCGCCGGGCGGGCCTCGCGTACGCCGCCGCCGCAAGTTTCCTGCTGACCCTGGTGACCTCTTTCGCGCCGCTACTATCGCCCGTCACGTTCCCGCTACTCGGTATTATCGCCGCTTGGGGCATCGTCTCCTGGGCCCCGGTCTTCACACGCCTCGTCCCCCTTGGGCACAGGGCTCTGGCCTTCGCGGGCGTGCCCGTCGCCGCCAATGTCCTGAAGTATGTCTGGTCCTTCGGCATCGGGCATGTACCCGCCGTTTGGCTTGTCATCTTTGCATCCTTGCCGCTCCTGGCAAGCGTCGCGACAGGGCTGAGGCTCGCCGCGCAGGACCCCGGCGGCGACCGTGCGTCTCCCGTCCCCGTCCTGGCGCCCGCGCTGGACCTCAGACCCCTCTGGCTGCTTGCGCCGTTCCTGTTCGTCGTCTACCTGTCCGCAGGCGTCAGCTACTCGGCCCTGACGCCCAGCCTGCTCCGGGTCTTGCAGACGCCGGTCGCGCCGAGTCTGCTCACTTACGTCATCGTCATTCCGTTCCTGGCGCTCGCCGCGGACCGCAAGGGCATGCGCAACCTGGCAGTCGCGGGGCCTCTGCTGCTCGGCGCGGCGTTCCTCGTCTGGGCCGCGTCCCCCTCGTTCGGCGGCGCCTTGATGACCCAGGTGCTGATGGGGTCGGGCTATGCCGCCATGGATCTGCTCACATGGGTGGCCCTGCTTGAGATCGCCCCCGCGGGGGGAACTTCGACCGTCTTCGGCATCGGTCTCAATATGAACGTCCTGCCCATCCTGATCGGGGCGGGCCTTCAGGCGCGCGTGCCATGGCTGGCCAGCCTGCCTGCCGCTACCCTGGCAGGAGGCATGCTGTTCCTCATGCTGGTGGCCGTGGCGTTCTTCCG
>JAJZQO010000069.1 GCA_021847575.1 Bacillota bacterium
GTCCAACTGGGCCTGGTGCAGGGCGACCAGGGTGACGTGGCGCCACAGGGCGAGATCACGCGGGCCGAACTCGCCGCCGTGCTGCTGCGCATCGAGGAACTCCTCGGCTAACCCACGAGCATCGGCAGTTCCACGGCCGAAGGCACGTTCGCCACCTCCGGCACGACCACCACCACGAGCGGCCAGACGCAAGGCACGATCACCGTCGGCGCGGCGGGCCTGCAGCCCACGTCGACGTCGGGCGGCTCGGGTTCGAAGCAGACTGCGACAAGCGAGACCTTCTACGGAAACCAGACACCAGCGGAAACCGCCCGAGAGCACCTGCCCTCCGGCGGTTTCGTCGTGCTGCGGGGCAGACTAGCTGGGTCAGGAGGTGGCCGTTTGCAGGCCCTGGTTCTCGGTGTTCTCGCGCTCGCAGGCCTGCCTCAGGCGGCATCAGCTTCTTTGTGGCCGCCCGTCGCCGTTGCCCGTCAGGTGTCGCCGAGCGTCGTCGGCATCGTCAACCTGCAGGGGAGTCCGGACGGGCCGCTCATCGCGCGCGGCTCGGGCAGCGGTCTCGTCGTGCGACCCGACGGCTACATCGTGACGAACGACCACGTTGTCTCGGGCTCCACGCGCCTCAAGGTGATGCTGCAGGGCGGCAGGTCCTACACAGGGCGGCTTGTGGGGGAGGACCCCCTCACCGACATCGCCGTCGTGCACATCGACGCGCAGGGTTTGCGCGCTGCGCCGCTCCAGCGCCACAACCCGGAGGTCGGCGAGATGGCGATCGCCATCGGCAACCCGATGGGGCTGGGTTTCGCCCGCACGGTCACGGTGGGTGTCGTCTCCGGCATCGACCGCTCGCTCGGCCAGGGCTACGCCCAGCGCGCCTTCGGCCTCATCCAGACGGATGCCGCGATCAACCCCGGCAATTCCGGCGGTCCGCTCTGCGATGCGGATGGCGAGGTGATCGGCATCAACTCGGTGAAGATCAGCTCGATCGGCTTCGAGAGCATGGGTTTCGCCATCCCGAGCCAGGTTGTCTCGCCCGTGGTGGACGCCCTGATCGCGCAAGGCAAGGTGGCAAGGCCCTGGCTTGGCATCTCGGCGAGCGACGGACCGGCCGTGCAGTCCCAGGACATGCCCCGCCGGGGCGTGTCGCTGACAGGCGTCGCGCCTGGGGGACCCGCCGCGCAGGCGGGCCTCATGCAGCGCGACGTGATCATCGCGCTCAACGGCAGGCCCGTCATGAGCCTTTCCGATCTCTACCGCGAACTCGCCAGCTACCAGCCGGGACAGGTGGTGCGCGTCAGGTTTTTGCGCCTCGGGCAGACGCTCGAGCGGGTGGTGAGGCTGATGCCACTGCCGGACCAGCCCGTGCAACCGTCGTAACGCACCCCCGGCGCAGGAGGATCCGCCAGAGGGGCGAATCGCGAACGACCGGGGGGCGACGCCTTGGGCAGGATCGTCGTGCGGTCGCTGGGACCTGTGCGGGGAGCGTGGCGACAGGCTGCGGAGCCGTATCTCGAGCGCCTTCAGGGCCGCCTGCCTCTGCACTGGGAGGAGCGGCCGGAGGTGAAGTCCGATCCGCGTCTCGGCGAGCGGGACGAACTCCGGGTGCGCCGGCTGGAGGCCGAACGGCTGACGCAGGGACTGCCGCAGGAAGCCGTTCTCACGGCCCTCGATCCCCTGGGCGAGGAGCTCGACTCCAAGGAGTTCGCCGCGGTGGTCTCCGGCTGGCAGCAGTCCCCCCTAACGCAGGTTCTGGTGATTGGCGGCCATCTCGGCCTGGACCAGGACCTCAGGCGGCGCGCGCGGCTGCTCTCGCTCTCGCGCCTCACCTTCTCGCACCAGATGGTGCCGGCCGTCCTGTTCGAGCAGATCTACCGCGCCGTATCGATCCTGGACGGAACGCCGTATCACCGCTGAACGACCGGTGTCGGCGGATGAACGGACAGGCCAGCGCGGGCCTTTCGCCGGCGGACATGGGCACCTCCGGCGGAAGGTGACCGCTCGTGAGGCCGGAAGTGGACAGACGGGAGGTGGGGGGATGCCGGAGGACGGCTGCGTGCAAACGGCGCGTGGCCCTGTCTCTCAGGGCGATGGTGCAGACGTTCGGGAATCCCACGAGGAGGTATCCCGCGTGAGCGCAAGAGTGGGCGGCAAGGCGCCGGACTTCGAGGCGAGCGCCTTCTTCGCCGGTGGCTTTCAAAACGTCCGCCTCTCGGATTATCTCGGCCGCTGGGTGGTGCTCTGCTTCTACCCCGGCGACTTCACCTTCGTCTGACCGACCGAACTGACGGCGGTCGCCGCCAGGTATGGTGAACTCAAAGCTCTTGGCGCCGAGGTGCTCTCGGTCAGTACGGACAGCCGATTCGTCCACAAGATCTGGCAGGCGGAAGAGCTCGAGCGCATGATCCCCGGAGGGGTTCCCTTCCCGATGCTGAGCGACCAGAGCGGCGCCATCGGCCAGATCTACGGCGTCTACGACCCCGCTGCGGGCGTCGATCTGCGCGGGCGCTTCCTGATCGACCCGGACGGCGTGATTCAGGCGATGGAGGTCCTGACGCCGCCGGTGGGACGCAATGTCGAGGAGCTGATCCGCCAGCTGCAGGCGTTCCAGCACGTGCGCGCCACGGGCGACGTGACGCCGTCCGGCTGGCGGCCGGGCGAGACCGCCCTGCACCCCTCGCCTGGCCTGGCGGGACAGGTCTGGCAGGTCTGGAAGCCGAAGCAAGGCAAGGCCTAGATCCGGCAAAGGCACAATACAGGAGCCCCCGCCGCGGCGGGGGCTCCTGCGCGGTCAAAGGCTACTTGGCGAGTGTCTGGATCAGGTTCGCGACGTTCGGGGAACCGAGGCCCGTCGGCATGTCGTAGCCGGTGCCGGCGGAGAAGCCGGGCCCACCGAACGCGTTCTGGCCGACGGTCACGTCGTGGAAGTCCGCGGCGTACTCCGTCGGGTTCTGCGCGATCTGATAGAGCCGCGGGTTGAGGAAGCCGAGCGAGTGACCGGCCGCCTGGTCAGCCAGGGCGGTAATCGCGGCCCACTGCGGAGCGCCTTCGCTCGTGCCGCCGAAGAAGTAGAAGCCGCTGTTGGGGCCGAGGAAGCCGAGGTAGACCATCACGGCGGTGTAGACCGACGCATTGTAGGAGACGTCGGCGGTCGAGCGCATCGCCTGACCCGTCGCTGCGGACTGGTAGCTGGGCGCACTGAAGACGGCGCTAGGAGCGCCGCCTGTGGCGCCGAACATCCCCTGCGTGCAGTTGAACGGGCAGAGGGTCGGGTCGGAGTCGTTCCAAACCGTCTCTCCCTGGTAGGTGCCGTTGTCAGCCATATAGAGGTTCGTGCCACCGACCGACGTCACGTAGGGGTCCGATGCCGGGAAGAGGGCGTTCGCCTGGGCATAGCCGTTCGAGGCGCCATTGTCGCCCGCGGAGGCGAAGACACTGATGCCGTTCTGGGCGGCAGCCCTGTAGATCGCGTCCGCCTGCTGCAGCTGCAGGTTGTTGCCGCCGCCGGCGATCGCGGCTTCGGGTGCGCCGAAGCTCATCGACATGACATTGCCGAGGTGGTTCGACACCGCGTACTGCTCCGCGTTGTTCAGCGCATTGCCGTAGGACGTGGGCGCGACCACGAGGTCGATTGTGGCACCCGGAGCCATGGCGTGGGACCACTCGACGTCCAGCGATGTCTCCTCGGCCCAGCCCGCAGCATTGGAGCCCGCGCTGCCGCGGCTGTTCGTGAGATGGGGCTTGCCGTCGGGGTAGATGATATTGAGCGTCGGGTCCGGCAGGCCGAAGGTTGCGTCAAAGGTAGCGAGGTCCTGGCGGATCGTTGGGCTGCCGTAGGCGTCGACGATCACGATCGTCTGGCCAGCGCCGGTCAGGCTCGAAGGCACGTCATAGGCGGTACGGATCTCCTGGGGCGTATAGCAGGCGATGCCGAAGCTGGTCACGCACTGGGACGGAGTAAACGGAAAGGCAGCCGGAGCCTTGGCGAACGCGAACACGTGGGGGGGGTTCGCCGTGTAGACGATGGAGGTGGAGGTGCCGCTGGCGGCATGCGCCAACGTGCCTGCACCCGTGAACACAGCCAAGGATGCGATGCCTAGAGCGGCCAGCGGTAACCTGAGCCCGAACGCGGAAGCCTTCAATCTGTAACCCCCCTTGAAGGTATTGGTCCATCTGTTCGCCGCCTCCTGATGAAAACCCTGGATGACTCCGGGCGGTCGACGGAGGCAGAGCCCCACTTCCAGTGTACGATTGGCTTACGACCGCCTTATGGCGAAACTGGTCGGTAGCCCGCGTGCGGACCCGCGATCCTTTTGCTGCATGCCGGCGTTTCCGCGCGGCGCATGTGGGACCCGCAGTGGAGAGGCTCGCAAAGAGCCATCGCGTCGTGCGGGACTGGCGGGGTTTCGGCGACACGTCGCATGTGTCGGGTCCCTTCAGCTGTGCGAACGATGTGCTCGCCATCAGGCTGCGCTCGGCATTGCGGGGGCGACGCTGATGGGCCGTTCCTTCGGCGGCAGCGTCGCCATCCCTATCGCAGTCGAGCAGCCGAACCGCGTCCGGCGACTCGCCCTCGTCGACTCGGGACTCCTGGGCTATGACGAGACAAACCCGCCCGAGGCCGAGCAACTGATCAGGCGCGAGGAAGGCGAGCAGGCGCTTGCCCTTCTCGAGCAAATCTGGCTTGTCGGTCCGTCGCGCAGCCGGCAGGAGGTCGACGACGGATACCTCCGCCGGGCGCGCGAACTTCTCCGGAAGGCCGACCGGCCGGATAACGGAGCGGTCCATCGAGATTCCGGCTGGTCCGCTGGTCGCAGGTTCGAGCACCTGCAGATGCCGGTGCTTGTCGTGGTGGGCAGTGAGGGCGTGCCAAGCGTGGTATCGGCCGGCTACGAGATGGGTCGCCGCTTGCGAAGCGCGCCTCAGAGGTGGTCGCCGGCGCCGCCCACCTGCCCAACCTCGAGCGGGCGCAGTTGTTCAACGCGATTCTCAGCGACTGGATTGCGGTGACGGAGGATCTGTAGCGGCCGTTTTGGATCCTCTCATTCGAACGGTGCCGGCCGGGCCTGCGCGGTCACCTGCTGCCTGGAAGGTGGTCCTCTCCCGGCGCAGGGGCCGCAAGCCCGGACCGACCCGCCATGCGCGCAGGGTTTGCGGGGGCGTCTGCGGGTCGCGCGAAGTTGCCAGTCCGCGGGACAAGTGGATACGATGAGGGCACTCGGGCAATCGTTGGCCCGGAGGGCAAGTGCGTGCCAATAGGCCAAGCGGGGGAACGCTTTGGACATCGCAGACCGCATGAAGGGGCTCGCCTTCATCCAGGTGCGCGCCGCGCGCGAGGCGGGCGGCGGCTTTCTCGACTTCTCCGTGTCCTCGCTCGGGGAACTCGACGACCTGATCAGCCGCGACGTGGCCGCCGAGCCCGAGGACCCGGACGCCCTTGCGGAGGTGATCGGCGCCTATGTCGGCGAGACGATCGTGCGCCGGCTCGGCGCCACCTGGACAGAGGAAGACGGCAGAGCGGTGCTGAGACTCGGCCAGATCCGCCTCGACCCGCTGCGGCGCGCATACCTCAGGGTGACCGAGGGCAAGGCGCGCAGCCTCAAGACCTACTTCGACGCCGCGGAGGCGGCGAAGGCGGGCAAGGAACCCGCAGGGGGGATCGAGGATGCTTGAACGCTCTCAGGCGCTTGTCGTCGGCAGCATCAACATGGATCTTGTGCTGCAGGTCGGCGCGCCACCGAGACCGGGCGAGACGATCCTCGCGAGCCATGCGGAGCTGCTGCCTGGCGGCAAGGGCGCGAACCAGGCGGTGGCCGCCTCCCGGCTGGGCCTCAGGGTGCGTATGGCAGGCCTAGTCGGCGACGACGCCGTCGGGGCGGCGTTGCGCGAGGGGCTCGCTCGGGAGGGGGTGCTGACGGACACGGTGGCGGGCGCGAGGGGCATGAGCGGCATGGCCGCGATCACCCTGATGCCGGACGGCGAGAACTCCATCACCGTGGCGCAGGGGGCGAACGGCGAGCTGACGCCCGCGTTCGTCGAGGGCCTGCCGGCAGAGGCGTTCGCCTGCGAGGTGCTCATCCTGCAGCTCGAGGTGCCGGTCGCGTCGGCGACGCTCGCGGCCAGGCGGGCTAGGGCGGCGGGAGCGCAGGTTCTGCTCAACCCCTCGCCGCCGTGCGAGGGTACGGGGGAGCTCCTGCCCCTCAGTACGTGGGTCGTGCCGAACCGGCTCGAGGCGGAGATGCTGACAGGTCTGGCCGATCCGGCCGCCGCGGCCAGGGCCGTCCTCCAGCAGGGCCCGCAGGCCGTCTTCGTCACGCTCGGCGCCGAGGGCGCGCTGGTCGCGACGCGGGACGGGGAGCGCCTGGT
The DNA here is from genome assembly GCA_021847575.1 of Bacillota bacterium. GTDB lineage: Bacteria > Bacillota > Sulfobacillia > JAJZYS01 > JAJYTV01 > JAJZQO01. Next base: position 6,361 of record JAJZQO010000069.1, read on the forward strand.
CGCTGCTCCCGAGGTGAGGGTCGTCGATACGACAGGCGCCGGCGACGCGTTCCTCGGGGCTCTCGCCTACGCCCTCTGCCAGGGGCTGGACCCCTTCGCCGCGGCGTCGCTCGCCACATTGGCGGGCGCCGCGGCCACCCGGCGCAGGGGGGCGCAGGCCGCGCTGCCCACGCTGGATGGCCTGCGCGCTTTGGGGTATGCCGGCTGATCTGAGAGACTAGGTTCTTATGGGCAGGTGATAGCACTTGGGCGTTGAAATCTACCCGTTGCACTGGCTGCAGGCGGAGGCGGTCACGCTTGGCTTCGGCCCAGCGGCCGTCCTGGTGGCGCACTGGGCCGGGGCCGGCGCCGTTTTGCTTCTTCTCGCGGCGTTCGCCCTCTGGCCGCGTCGGGGAGTGGCGGTGCGCCGGGCGATCGTGCACGCCATGATCGCGGGCGTGGTCGCCTACCTGCTGGCGCTGACGCTGGCGTCCTCCTTCCCGATCGCGCGGCCGCCGGTGGCGAGCGGCGGGCTCGTGCGGGCGCTCGTGCCCATGCCGTCGTCTTCGGCCTTCCCCTCGGGCCTTGGGGCGTTCCTCTTCGGGATTGCGCTCGGCCTGCGCGGTGCGGGCAGGAACGCCGTGAGCATCGGCTTCGTCTACGCGCTGGTGGCCGTCCTCGGCCAGCTGACCGCCGGACTCTACTTCCCGAGCGACGAGTTCGGGGCCCTGATCCTCGGCGTGACGGCCGCCGTCGCCGTGCACCTCGCAGAAGGCCTCTTCGAGGGCCCGGTCGAGTCCCTCATGCACCTGAGGGGGTGGAAGGCATCGCGCCCGCCGCGCAGAGGCGTCCGGTAGGAAGACTCAGAAAGGCCCTCACGATCGTCTTTACGCTCGCCTTTGCGGCCGCCGCAGCCCTGGCCGCAGGCGGGACCTACGCCTACCTGCGGTTGCCGGCTCTCAGGGACCTGCCCCAGAAGGTGCGTGCGCAACTGCAGGCGCACGGGAGCCGCTGGACGCCTCTGCGGGACGTGGCGCCTAGCCTTGTCACGGCGCTCCTGGCCACCGAGGACAGGACGTTCTGGACGAATCCCGGCGTGAGCTTCGAGGGCATCGCGCGGTCGGTGCTGGTGGACCTCGCCTCGGGCCGCTTCGTCGAGGGCGGCTCCACCCTGACGCAGCAGCTGGTGCGCGACGAGCTGCTGACCGAGCAGAAGACGATCCCCCGCAAGCTCGAGGAAATGGTGCTGGCGATCGCCCTCACCCGGCTCGACCCCAAACGCGAGATCCTCGCCCTCTACCTGAACGAGGTCTACCTCGGCCACGGGGCCTACGGCATCCTGGCGGCATCCGAAACCTACTTCGGCCGCACCCCCGCCCAGCTCACGCTCGCGCAGAGCACCTTGCTCGCTGGCCTGCCCCAAGCCCCGAGCTACTACGACCCTCTCAGCGATCCGAAGGCCGCGGCTGCCCGCCAAGCGCAGGTGGTGGCGGCCATGGAGCAGGCGGGAGACCTCACCCCGAGCCAGGGGCGGGCCGTGCTTGAGGCACCGTGGGGCCTGCGCTGATGCATCCCGACATCGAGATCCTGCGCTCTTTGGCGGGTCACCCGCCGTGGCTGTTTCCCCTGGCGATGGGCCTGACCTGGCTTGGCTCCTTCGGCGGCGTCTGGCTGGTCTTCGGGCTCCTCGGCCTCCTGCGCAAGGGCGGAAACCGGCGACTTGCCATCACGGTCCTGCTCTCCCTGCTGCTCGTCCTGATCGTCGTCGACCTCGCTCTCAAACCGCTCGTCGGCCGACCCCGCCCCTTCCTCGTGCTCGGCCGCTCCCTCCTGCTCGGCCCGGTGCCGGGCGGCGCCTCATTCCCGTCCGGACACAGCGCCGCGGCCTTCGCGGGCGCAGGGGTCTGGGGCCGGCACGGGCGCCGGGGCACCATCCTCGGCTACATCTACGCTGCCGGCGTCGGCTGGTCCCGCCTCTATCTCGGGGCCCACTGGCCGAGCGACGTCGCCGTGGGGGCGATCATCGGACTTCTGCTCGCATGGCTCGCGAGGTTCCTCGCCGCCCGCTTCCTGCCGGGCGAATCCCGAACCGGAGGTGTCGTCTGACATGGAAGCGACGCGCGCACGCATCCTGGGCATCGGGGCCTACTCACCGGAGAAGGTCCTGACCAACCAAGACCTCGAGAAGATGGTCGATACGACAGACGCCTGGATCATCGAGCGGACAGGCATCTCTGAGCGCCACATCGCCGCGGATGACGAGGCGTCCTCGGACCTCGCGACGCAGGCGGGTCGGCGCGCCATCGCCGACGCAGGGCTGACACCCGAGGACATCGACCTCGTGATCTGTGCATCCGTGACGGGCGACATGCCCTTCCCGGCCACTGCTTGCTTCGTGCAGGCCAACCTCGGTCTCAAGAACGCGGCCGCCTTCGACATCGCGGCCGGCTGCACCGGGTTCCTCTACGGCCTCAACCTGGTGCAGGGCCTGATCCGTGCCGGCGCCTACAAGCGGGTGCTGCTGATCGGCGGCGAGGTGCTCTCGCGCACCCTGGACTGGACCGACCGCGCCACATGCGTGCTGCTCGGCGACTCCGCGGGAGCCGTGGTGCTTGGCCCCGACGAGGGCAGCGAGAGCGGCATCCTCGCGACCAGGATCGCGAGCGACGGCACAAAGGCCGAACTCCTCTACATCCCGGGCGGCGGCTCGCGCAAGCCGGCCAGCCACAGCACGGTCGACGAGCGCCTGCACTACTTCAAGATGAACGGGCGGGAAACGTTCAAGCACGCCACCCGCAACATGGCGGCGATCGCGAAGCAGGTTCTTGCGGACTCGGGCATCGCTCTCGAGGACGTCGACCTTCTGGTGCCGCACCAGGCCAACTTGCGCATCATCACCTACATCGCGGACCAGCTCGGCGTGCCGATGGAGAAGGTCTATACGAACGTGCAGCGCTACGGCAACACGTCTTCCGCCTCGATTCCGCTTGCCCTCACGGAGGCACGCCAGAATGGCAGGCTGAAGCGGGGCGACATCGTGTTGATGGTGGCTTTCGGCACGGGCCTGACCTGGGGCGCGACGCTTCTGCGCTGGTAAGGATCGGGGCTGCAGATTCCAAGGTAGCCACGCGAACCCCGCGATCCGGAGAGGATCGCGGGGTTCGCGTGGCTACGCCGCGGTGCGTAGCAGCGGGGCAACAGGGCAACAGGCCCGGCGTCCTGCGCCGGCCGCCCCGGGTCGCAGGTGCCCTGCCCGGCGGAGTCTGAGATGAGTGCGCGGTTGCGTGGCTTGGCGTGGACAATTGCCAGCCCGTGCGCGTCGGCGGTGCGGATGGCCGTAGCCTGCTGACCGGCACCCCTTTCCCTCGCCGCTTAATCGGGCGGAGGGAGACCCAGTGGGCCTCCCTCCGACTCGGGGCGGGGCGTCGCGGACCTTGATTTCCAGGGCCGTCGCCTATGCGATCAAGCCACCTGGCGATCCGGCGATGGAGCCGCGAACGCTATCCGCACCTTCGGGACAAGGCATGCTCCACCACCTCCTTTGCTAAGGTGTGATTCGACCGGCGACGGCGTTTCCCCTTCAGGGATTCCGCCGCCTAAGCATGGAGCTTTCTGGCAGGGGAGCCTTTGGACGGCACCACGGTAGGGGCTGGCTCCTGCCGCGTACAGGAGCCGTTCCAGCTACGCTTGCCCCCGCTGCCCGTCTTTGGCCAGAGAACTCGCCGCCTACCCCCCGCCCGCCCCCGACGGGAAGCCCATCAGCTTCACCCAGAGCGGGTTGTGGCCCTGCGGGCCGTGGTAGGCGTAGTACCAGGTGCCGGGATTCTTCGGCCAGAGTGTATAGGGACCTGTGTAGATGATCGGCGAGACGGCTCTCGGCTGCGTACCCTTCAGGAACCATTCGTAGTAGAAGGGCGTCGTCGGATTCGGCAGCATGCCGTCCAGCGTGGACATCGGCGCGCTCACGACGCCGTGCGGACGCTTGAAGTCAGGCGGGGGATTGCCGTTCTCGGCCATTGCCATGTAGTCGGCCCAGACCGGCCCCGCCGTTGACGCTCCCTGCCCGCCGATCGGGTGGTTCGGCTCGTCGTTTCCCACCCAGACCACCGTGACGAGACGCGAGGAGTAGCCGGCGAACCAGCCGTCGTACAGGTTGTTCGTCGTACCGGTCTTGCCGGCGACGGGGAAGTTCAGGTTGGCCGACAGGCCGTAACCGGTGCCGCCCGGATTGAAGACGGCCTCCAAGAGCTGCGTCATGATGTAGGCAAGCTGTGGCGATATCGCCCTGTGCGCTGCGACGTGGGCCCGGTAGACGACGCGGCCCGTTGGGCCGACGACGCGCTTCACGATGTGGGCGTCGTGCCAGACGCCGCCGTTCGCGAACGCCTGGTAGGCCTGTGCCATCTCGATCGGCGAGATCGAGGCGCTGCCGAGCGTGATTGTCAGGTTGTTCGGCAGCGGCCCCGGGATGCCGAACGCCTCCGCGGTGTTGATGATGGCCTGCGGCCCCACCATGTCGGCCCACTTGATGGCGATGACGTTGTCCGAGATGGCCAGCGCCCTGCGCACGGGGATCGGCCCGGCCACCTCCCCGCCGGCGTTTTGCGGGCTGTAGCGCTGCCCGTCCACGCCGACGAACGAGACGGGACTGTCGCTCATGATCGAGGCCGCGGAGTACTTGCGCGTGCCGAGCAAGGTCGTGTAGAGGAACGGCTTGAATGTCGACCCGACCTGCCGGTAGGCGTCGACGGCGCGGTCGAAGGGGGCCGTCGCCGCATCGCGGCCGCCGACAAGCGCCCTTACGCCACCTGTGCGGAGATCGAGCGAGACGAGGGCCCCTTCCGGCTCGGGCGCGCCCTGCCACGTGCTTTGCACAGGGGGCATGGCGTTGGCGACAGCCTGGTCCGCGGCCAACTGGTCGTGCAGGTCCAGGGTGGTGTAGATCTTGTAGCCGCCGAGCGGCAGGTCCTGGGCCAGGCCTGGCGCCTTGCTCTGCAGTTCCTCGAGCGTCGCCTCGAAAGCGTAGGGAGCGATCGGCGCCGCGTTGGGCGAGGACGCGAGGGCGAGCGGCGCATTCGCGGCGGCCCTGGCCTCGGCCTGGCTGATGTAGCCCACGGCTGCCATGCGCTGCAACACCCAGTCCCGGCGCGAGCGGGCGAGCATCGGGTGCTGGTAGGGGTCGTAGGCGCTCGGCGCTGCGACGAGCCCCGCGAGCATGGCCGCTTGGGGCAGGTCGAGCTGCGACGCTGGCACGCCGAAATAGGTGCGCGCCGCCTCGCCGATGCCCCAGGCCCCCTCGCCGAAGTAGACCGTGTTGAAGTACATGGTCATGATGTCGCGCTTCGGGAAGGTGGCGGTCAGGCGCAAGGCGAGGAAGAGCTCGGCGAACTTGCGCGAGAGCGTCCGCTCCTGTGTGAGGAAGAGGTTCTTCGCGAGCTCCTGCGTCAGGGTGGAGCCGCCCTCGACGACGGCGCCGCTCCTGAGATCCGTCCAGGCGGCACGCACGATCGAGGACGGGTTGATGCCGATGTTCGTCCAGAACGTCTTGTCCTCCGTGGCGACAATGGCGTTCTGGAGGTTTTGCGGCAGCTGGCTGTAGGAGACGGGGATCTGGCTTTCGGACGAGAGCGTGCCGATCAGCTGTCCCGTGCGGTCGTACACCAGGGTCGGCGCGACGGTGGCCGAAGCGGGCAGCGGCATGAGGAACGCGCCCAAGCCAGCCGTGACGATGAGGCCCAAAAACAGCGTGACCGCGGCCAGGAAATAGCGCGCGCCGTGCCAACGGCGCCGCGTCCTATGCCGACCCTTGCCGGCCGCCACAAGACCACCCTCCCTGGAGGTAGTCTTTGACGAAACAGGGTGCGGGCAATCGGTCAGGTCGGGCGGCGAGGCTGGGCAAGCGCGGCGACACGGGGCGATCGGTCTGCGGGAGGCTTGGCAATACCTAACTTAGGGACCTGTCACCCGAAACTCTCGAGAGAAGTTCGACCGGCTGACCATTGACTCGGGCCTGACGCCTTGGTAATGTTGCGCCTAAATCTATGCGGCCCTCCGGCGTCCGTCCTGCTTCCCTGGGGGTGATCAGCTGCATGGGACCGGAGGGATGCGGATGGAGCGTTTTGATCTGGCGATTGTCGGCGGCGGGCCCGTCGGCCTGTTCGCGGCAGCCATGGCGGGTCTGCACGGCCTAGGCGCGGTGATCGTGGAGAGCCTGCCCCAGCTAGGTGGACAACTCACGGCCCTCTATCCGGAAAAGCGCATCTACGACGTCGCGGGATTCGCGTCGGTGACGGCCCAGGACCTCGCCCGTGCGCTGGTCGACCAGGCCATGCACCATCGCCCGGCGGTGCGGCTCGGGGTCACGGCGGCAGGCCTCGCACCCCAGGCGGACGGCTCGTACATCCTCGCGACGAGCCAGGACGAGTTTCTAGTCCCCGCGGTCCTCGTGACCGCAGGCCTTGGCGCCTTCACGCCGCGCCGGCTGCCCGCCGAGGGCGCCGACCGCTTCGAGGGGCGCGGCGTCTATTACATCCCGCCGTCGCTGAGCGAGTTCCGCGGCAAGGACGTCCTGGTGGTCGGGGGTGGCGACACCGCCCTCGACTGGGCCTGGGAGATCGCGCAGCACGCGCGCATGGTCCACCTCGTGCACCGACGCCGCGAGTTCCGTGCACAGCCGGGGGTCTTCGAGCGCGTGAAGGGCCTTCACAACGTCGCCAGCCACACCCCGTGCGAGCTGAGGGCCGTGCTGGGCGGGGAGACGCCACTGCAGGCGGTGCTCGCACACCTCGAGGGCGGCGCGGATGAGACGATCGCGGTGCAGGCGGTCGTGTCGGGTCTCGGCTTCCACGCGCAGCTCGGCTCCCTCAAAGAGTGGGGCCTCACGTTCCAGGGAGCGCACGCCATCGCGGTCGACCCCTCGTCGATGGCCACGAACCTGCCTGGCGTCTTCGCCGCCGGCGACATCGCGGCGTACCCGGGGAAGGTCAAGCTCATCGCCACCGGTTTCGGCGAAGTGGGCATCGCGATGGGACCGATCCGTGCCCACGTCCGGCCTGAGCTCAAAGGGGCCCTGCCGCACAGCACGAACCTGCGGGCGATGGCGGACCGCCCGCAGGTCTAGGGCAGGGCTGGCCTCAGATGCCCGCGCCGACGCAGGGCCGGCCGAGACGGTCCTTGCCGAGCCAGTCGGTGTCCATCGCCCGGTAGATGTGGGTCTGGTAGGCGCAGGTGCCGTGCACCGCCGGTGTGATGCCCCAGGCGGAGTAGGACTTCCAGTAGCTCTCCGCGAGCAGCAGGCCTGCCGCCCGCGCGCTAACGGGTTGCGGCACGCCGAAGTAGACGCCGGGTTTGTAGCCGGCCCTCGCGACGGCGAGGCTCCACGAGTTGATCCATGCGACCATGTGCCGCGCGGTAGCCTGGCCGGTGCTCTCGATGTCGACGAAGATGTCCGCGCCCTTCGGATAGCCCACCGCTCGCGCCGCCCTGATCGCGGACTGCGCGCGCGCGGCTCCCCGCTGGTCGACGAAGGCGGGCGTCCAGTAGCCCTGGAAGAGGATGACGTCGAGCCGCCGCAGGCTCGCGGCGTAGCGCGCCGCGAACGACGGCGCGAACGTGTTGAGGAAGATGTTGCGCATGCCCTGGCTGTACCAGGCCCG
>JAJZQO010000070.1 GCA_021847575.1 Bacillota bacterium
GATTTGCCTCCAGCTTCCTCCCCACACCCCCTCGCGGGCTGTGCAGTTGCTCTTGGCTAATGGGCTCGTGCTGCCTCGCCCATAGCGGACTTTCACCGCCAAGTCGGCGCCCATGCCGGGCGCACCAAAAGGCGGGAGCCCCTCTGGACTCCCGCCTGATCTCCCGCCTACGGCCGAATCGCGTGGACGAGGCGCGCGAGCGCCTGGCCAATACCCTGCAGCGCGTAGTCGATCTGCTGCAGATAGCGGTCGACGACCTGGCTCTGTTGGCCCATCTCGCGGCTCATCGTCCCTGTGGTTTGCGCGACGTGCTGCAGCAACTGAGCGCCCTGCCAGATGGCCAGCACGGCGAGCGCGACAAGGACGAGCAGGATGGCGAAGGCCCAGCGCACGAAGCGACTGCCGGCAGGCCGCAAGACGCGGACAACCCGCGTCTTGCGGCGCGGGTCCGGTCCGCTCCCGCCAAGGTTGGGCTGCGACATGTTTCCACCCCCCACATAAAGTTTCGGCCCCTGCCCGCCGCTTTCTGGAAGTTTCGGCCCCTGCCCGCCGCTTTCTGGGGGCGCCGTCCGCGGCCGGCAGGAGAAACGCCGGCGTCCGTCGCAGTTGTCCCACAGGGAGCGGACCGCGCGCGAGGAGGCCTTCTCGTGTCCCCTGAGATCGCGTCGGACGACTGCTTTGCGGATGCCCCGACGCTGCTTGACCGCTTCGCCCGTCAAACCACGACGCCAAGCGAGGTGCTAAAGGCGCAGGAACAGCGGCTCGCGAGGCTCGAGCCGTCACTGCGTTGCTACATCACTTACGATCCAGAAGGTGCGCGCGCCGCCGCCCGCAGAGCCGACGACGCCTGGCGGCGGGGCGACGGCCGAGCGCTGCTCGGCCTAAGCGTCGGCGTCAAGGACCTCTACGACGTGCGGGGCCTGCCGACCACCGGTGGCAGCCGGGCCTACGGCCAGGAAAGCGCCGTCGAGGACGCCAGCGTGGTTGGGCGCATGCGGCAGGCGGGGGCGGTGATCACCGGCAAGCTCAACACCGAAGAACTGGCATTCGGCGTAATCAGCGCGCCCACGCAAAACCCCTACAAGCCAGGCCACATCTCCGGCGGCTCCTCGGGCGGCTCCGCGGCCGCACTCGCGGCCGGACTCGTGCAGCTTTCGGTCGGTACCGACACGGCGGGTTCCATCCGCATCCCCGCCGCGCTCTGCGGCGTTGTCGGGCTCAAGCCCAGCCAGGGGCTCGTGTCGCGCAAGGGCGTCATGCCCCTCTCCGACACGCTGGACCACGCCGGTCCCATGGCGCGCGATGTGGCGAGCCTGCGCCTGCTGTTCGATGTGATCGCGGGTCCCGACAGGGACGATCCCCTCTCACTGCCTGCAACACCGTCTGCGCCCCCTGCCTGGGACAGCCTCGGCGTGCCCTGGTCCTGGTTCGCGGACGAGCTCGATCCCGCCGGCATGGAACTCTTCCGCACTGCGCTCGGCCACCTCGCCGCGATGGGCCACGAGGCCGAGAGCCTGGACTGGCCCGCTCCGGAGGAGTTTGCGGGCCTGCAGGCGCGCATCCGGGCGCCGGAAACCTACGTGACCCATCGCGACGCTGTCCGTGACCGGCCCGAGCGCTTCGGTCCGGGCCTCGTGCGGCGCATCGTCGCGGGCCACGACAGCCTCGGGTCGGATTACGTCGCGGCCCAGCGCGAGCGCGTCCGCCTCACGCGCGCCCTCGAGCGCGATCTCGAAGGGCGGCGGATCGGGCTCGTGGCCCTGCCGACGACGCCTGTGCCGGCCCCCGCGGCGGGTCAGACGCACGTCCGCCTGCAGACGGGCCGGGAACTCACGGTGCGCGATGCCTTGATCCGCTACACGGCGCCCTTCAACGTCACGGGCTGGCCAGCGCTCAGCCTGCCGCTCGGCCTGGGCCGGGACGGCCTGCCGCGGGCCATCCAGCTCGTCGCCCAGCCGTTCGACGACCTGCGCCTCATGGCCGTGGCGGCGGAGCTCGCCCGGCGCCTACCCCCCATGCAGCGCCCACCGCTAGACTGAGTTTCTGGGAGGCTTTGATATTGTCGCAGTCGAACGCGGACCGTCTGATGCGCCAGGGTCTCGGCGTCCTCTGGCTGCTGGACGGCCTTTTGCAGATGCAGCCCGGCATGTTCACGATGGACATGATCTCGACTCTGATGCAGCCGGCCGCGACAGGCCAGCCCGCCTGGCTCGCGTCCCTCATAGACTGGTCGATCCGTCTTGTCACGCCGCACCTTGTCGCCTTCAACTGGGCGGTCGTCGCCCTGCAGATCCTGATCGGTCTCTTCCTTCTGCTGCCCGGGCAGGGCCTTCAGCGCTTCGGGCTTTGGCTTTCCGTCGCCTGGGGCATCCTCGTCTGGCTTTTCGGCGAAGGCCTGGGCCAGCTTCTGACCGGCACGTCCACGTTCCTCACCGGTGCCCCGGGCTCCGCGCTCTACTACGCCCTTCTCGCACTGATGCTCCTCTTCGTCGCGTCTGGAGAGCGTACCCCGCAGGGCCTGCACCGCTATGGCCACGTCGTGGCCTGGAGCTTCGTCCTCGCGGCCCTGCTGCAGCTCTCCCCCGTCTTCTTCACGAGCCTGGGCATCGCGGCTCCCTTCGCCGGCAGCGCCATGATGCAGCAGCCGCACGCGATGCGCGCCATGCTGGACGCGGCGGCGAACGCCGCCGCCCAGAGCCCTGTCCTATTCAACGTGGCGTTCATCGTCCTGTTCTTGCTGCTTGCGCTCTGGCTCATGCTGCGTCCCAGGACCGCGGCCCCTTACATCGCCGCAGCCGTCGGCCTCCTGCTCGTCTGGGCATTCGGTCAGGACGCGGGCATGTTCTGGAGCGGCATGGCCACCGACCCCAACACGGCCCCTGTCCTGGCGCTGGCACTGTGGGCGGCCTGGCGCGGCCGACCGCGGGACTGGTTCGCGCGCTGGTCATGAGCCGCTAGTCCTGGCGACTGCGCTCCCAAAGCCAGTCCACCAGGTGCTGCACCTTGAAAGGGCCATCCGCCGCCCCGGCCGCGAGCCGCAGCTGCAGCTCGCAACCGGGGTTCGACGTCACGACCGTGTCCGCGCCGGTCGCCTGGATGTCGGCCAGCTTGTCCCGGAGCACCCGCTCGCTGACGTCCGGCCGAACCAGGTTGTAGATGCCCGCCGACCCGCAGCAGTTGCCTGCGCCCGCCATCTCGCAGAATCCCTCGCCCGCGAGCAGACGGCGCGGCTCCCGGCGCACGCCGAGCCCGTTGCGCAGATGGCACGAATCCTGGTAGGTCACCCTCTCCGCCTTGGCAGGCGCCTTGGGGCGGTAGCCCTGGCGATCGAGCAAGGTAGCCACGTCCTGCACGGCCGCGCTCAGGCGCTTGGCGCGCTGCGCCCAGTCCGGGTCGTCGGCGAGGAGTTCGCCGTAGCTTTTGAGATGCGCGCCGCAGCCCCCGGCCAGGCTGACGATGGTTTCGCCGCCGCTCGCCTCGAACGCGGCGATGACCTGCCTGGCCATCTCGCGGGCCGTGGGCAGGTCGCCCTGATGGGCGTGCAGGGCGCCGCAGCAGCCGGCCGTATCGGTCATGAGATCGGTGGCAAGGCCCGCCTCTCGCAGCAGGAGGGCCGCGCGCGCGTTGGTGCGCGGCCAGACAACATCCATCACGCAGCCGCGGTGCAGCTGTACCGCCGCTCCGGCAAGTCGCGGCACGTCCGGCACCGCCTGCGGTTCAGGCAGGGCCGCGAAGAGCCTGGTGGCAGGCTGCTGGCCGCGCAGGCGGCGGGCGGCCCGCTGCAGGCTGCCTCCCCTGGCCCGCCAGAGCCTTTTCGCCCCGCGCAGCAGCACGTGGCTGCGCACCACGCGGAGCGCGAGGCGGGCCGCCGCAGGCGTGGGCTCCTCGACCTGCCGCAGCTTCGCGCGGCCCACGAGCAGGATCTCCTCGTAGGGCACGCCCGACGGGCAGGCCGCCTCGCAGGCGCGGCAACCCAGGCACTCGCCGAAGGTGGCGAGCGTCTCCGGCGTCTCCGCCACATCTCCCGCCAGGATGTCCTTCAGCCGCGCTATGCGGCCGCGCGGCGACGACTCCTCGGTGCGGAAGATGCGGTAGGTGGGGCAGGATTGCAGGCAGAAGCCGCATTGGATGCAGGTGTCGATCGCCTCGTGCACCGTCACGGCCGCTCGCCTCCCCGCAGGATCGCGTCGGGATCGTAGACCGCCTCGATGCGCGCGCGCCAGTCACGTGCGAGGGAGTCCTCCGGCACGGCGAGCCGCACGCCCTCGTAGCGGGCGGAGGCCGGCGGCCCGGCGCGGCCTGCCATCCCCTCCGCGATGGCTCGGCTCGTACGGCAGAGCATGCGGCCAGCCGAAGGCAGGACCAGGAGTGGCGGCTCGCCCACGGCCGCGATCGCCTCCTGGAGTTGCGGCCAGGGCAGCGCGAGGTCGAAAAGGCCCGCGGGGTCTCTGAGGTCCGCCCGGACCGCCGCAAGTGCAGCTTCCGCCTGGGGCGCGGGCTCGAAGCCCTGCGGCGGGATCTCGGACTGCAGGTACAGCCGGTAGGCATCGCCTTCGGGCATGGCGAACAGACCTCGCAAACCCTTGGCGCCGCCATAGTCGAACAGGCCCGCCCTGCGGCTCCACCACGCAGTCTCGCGCCGCAGCGCAAGCCGGACGGTCAGCTCGAGCGGCACGCCCAGGCGACCGTCGCCGCCGATGAGCAGGCGGAAGAGGTCGTAGCCCGCGACGTTCTTCACTACGTCGCGACCGAAGCGCACGTGCTCGCCGTAGCCTGTCACGTAGCTGACCGCCAGGAGATGGCGTCGCAGGGTGCCCTGGGATATCTCCTCGGGTCCGTAGTCGTTCGTGGCCAGCAGTTCGGCGAACGTCTGCGCGCAAAGCGGCTGCACCGCGAACGAGAAGCTCGTCCCCTCGAGCGCCTCCGCGAGCGCCTCGACCGTCGCTCCGGCACCTACGCGCGCCGTCATGTTCGGCAGCGAGACAGCGATCGTGCGCAGGCCGGAGAGATCGGGGCTGAGGCGCGTGCGGTCCCGCCTTGCCACGGCCACGGCCCGCAACAGATCGTCCGCCCCCCGCACGGGGCCCTCGCCGGTGCCCTCCTCCGGCTCGGGCGGTGGGACGCGCAGAGCCTCGGGCACGGCCTTGCCGGGGTTGAGCAGGCCGTCCGGATCGAGCGCCCTGCGCACCGCCCAGGTCAGGCCGAGTTCGGCCGGCCCGAACATGATCTCGAGCTGATCCAGCTTCTCGGTGCCGATGCCGTGTTCCCCAGTGATCGACCCGCCAAGGCGCACGCAGGCTTCGAGCACCTCGCGGTTCGCCTGGTGCACCCGCCGGCTCTCCTCGGCGTCGTCGGGATCGTAGGCGAAGTCGGGGTGCAGGTTGCCGTCGCCGGCATGGCCCACCGTCACGGCGCGCAGGCCGTAGCGCGCGCTGATCTCGTCCACCGCCGCAAGCATCTCCGTCAGCCTGTCGCGCGGCACCGTGACATCCTGCGTCAGCACCCGGCGGCCGTAGCGCGCGACCGCCGCGTAGGCGCCGCGCCGCCCGAGCCAGAGCGCGTCGCGCTCCTCCTGCCGGCGCGCGGTCTCGCATGAGAGCGCCTGGTGCTCCGCGGCCATGGCCTGCGCCCGAACGACCTCCGCCTCCACGTCGGCCTCCCGGCCGTCGAACTCGAGCAGCAGCACAGCCCCGGAGCCTGCCGGGTAACGGGCGACGCCCCACGCCTCGACCGCCGCAATCGTGGCCCGGTCGATGAACTCCAGTGTCGCGGGCACGAGGCCGGAAGCGATGATGGCCGAGACACAGGCGGAGGCCTGGGCGATCTCGACGAAACTCAAGAGCATGGTCACGACCGCCTCCGGCCGTTCCTCGAGCGCGAGCTCGACCGAACTCACGACGCCAAGCGTCCCCTCGGCGCCCGTGACGAGCGCCACGAGGTCCGGACCCGCCTGCCATGGCCCTGCAGCCAGTCTGCCCTGCCGCCCCTGGGCGTCGGCCAGTTCGATCGACGCGACCCGCTGGCCGGTCACGCCATACTTCACGGCGTGCGGACCGCCGGCATTCTCGGCGACGTTGCCGCCGATCGTCGAGACGCGGTAGCTCGCGGGGTCGGGTGGGTAGAAGAGGCCAAAGGGCTCGAGCAGGGCGTCGAGGCTGCCGTTGACGACACCCGCCCCGGCATGGATCCTGCGATGCAGGACGTCCGGTCCTGCGATCTCCTGCATGCGCTCGAGCGACACGACGACAGCGCCGTCCGGCGGCACCGAGCCACCGCTCAGGCCGGTTCCCGCGCCGCGGGCGACCAGCCGGCCGCCGTGCCTTTGCACCAGCCCGACAAGTTCGGGGATCTCGAGAGGGCTCTCGACCTGGACCACGGCCAGCGGCACACCGAAGGCGGTCCCCATGGCGTCGTAGCCGTAAAGGCGCACCTTGGCCCCTTCCGTCAGGCACCGCTTGCCGAAGCGTCGCACGAGCTCGAGCCGCAGCTCCTCGCCGGCCCCGGCGCTAACCCTGGACACAGCGATTGCGCAGGGCGCCGACGCCCTCCACCGCGCTCACCAGCACATCCCCCGCAGCGAGCCAGCGCGGCGGAGTGCGGCCCTCGCCGACCCCTGGCGGCGTGCCGGTGAAGATGAGGTCGCCCGGCTCGAGGGTGGTGAAGCGCGAGATGTCCTCAATAAGTGTCGGGATGTCGAACAGCATCTCACGGACATACCCTGTCTGCATCTCGCCCTCAGCGAGCTCCGTGTGGACGCGGCAGTCGCGGGGGTCGGGCAGCTCGTCGCGGGTCACGATATACGGACCGAGCGGCGCCGTCCGGTCGAAATTCTTTCCCGGGGTCCACTGGGTGCCGCGATGCTGCAGCGATCGCACCGAGACGTCGTTGCCGACGGTCCAGCCGAAGACCGCGTCGAATCCGCGTTCGCGCGGCAGCCCCCGTCCGCCCGCGCCGATCACGACGACGAGTTCGGACTCGAAGTCCACCTGCGGCAGGCCTGGCGGCAGCACGATGTCGCCGTAGGGCTCGAGCAGCGTCGAGCATAGTTTCAGGAAGATCTCCGGGGCCTGCGGCACCGCCGCGTGCTGCTCGATGGCATGCTGGGCGTAGTTGCGGCCGATGCAGAGGATCTTGCCCGGCGACCCGACCGGCGGCGCCAGCAGCGCCGGGTCGGCCGGGAGGGTGGGGCCAAGGCCGGAGGCGATGGCCGACTCGATGACAGGGCGCGTCGACGGCCACGCCGCGATCAACGCCTTCATGTCCAGCGCCCGCAGGTCGCCCGCGGGCAGGATTCCTCTCAGATCAAGCCAGGACTCGCCGACCACAGCGACGACAAAGGCACTGCCGCCGCGTCCGACGCTGCCGAGACGCAAGTGACCACGCTCCTCACGTCCTACCTGTTGGGTACGAGCCGCGCATTTTCCTGCACGAAAGCGCAGCGCCCCGGCGGGAAGATCTCCCGCCGGGGCGCTCAGGCCGGTCAGGCGCTCTCGGTCGCCCTGTCCTCGAACCACGCCTTGGACTCCGCCGTGCGCCGCTCGAGTTCCTGCCACTGCGCGACGATCTCCCGCTCGAGCTCAGATTCGAGGTCGACGCTCGCGATGCCGCGCAGGTGGGAAAAACGCTTCTGCATCTCGAGCCACTCGACCAGGGCCATCGGGTGCTGGGGGTAGTGCGTCAGGCGATAGTGACCGTCGACGACCTCGAAGAGCGGCCAGTAGCGGCTCTCCACCGCGAGGCGCGCCACGCGCGCGCCGTCGCGCGCCTCGTGGCCCCAGCCCGGCGGGCATGTCGAAAGGATGTTGAGGAAGCTCGGCCCTTCCTGCGCCACGGCACGCTCCACCTTGACGCTCAGATCCTGCCAGTGCGAGGTGGACGCCTGCGCGGCGTATGGGATGTGGTGCGCCACGACGATGGCCGTGAGGTCCTTGCGCACCTCGGCCTTGCCGCGGCCCACGCTGCCGACAGGGCTCGTCGTCGTCGACGCGGCGAACGGCGTGGCGCCTGAGCGCTGGATGCCCGTGTTCATGTAGGCTTCGTTGTCGTAGCAGACGTACAGGAAGCGATGGCCGCGCTCGAGCGCGCCGGAAAGCGCCTGCAGGCCGATGTCGTATGTGCCGCCGTCGCCCGCGAAGACGACGATCGTCACCCGCTCGCCCGAAAGGCGACCGCGCTGGGCCAAGGCGCGGTAGGCGGCTTCGACGCCGCTCGCGACCGCCGCGGCGTTCTCGAACGCGACGTGCAGCCAAGGCACGCCCCATGCCGTGAACGGGTAGCGCGTGGTGGCGACCTCGAGGCAGCCGGTCGCGCTCACCGCCACGACCGGACCTGGGATCGAGTCGAAGACGGTGCGCACGATCGTCGGAATGCCGCAACCCGCGCAGAGCGAGTGGCCCCCTGTGAAGCGGGGACGCTCCTCCTCGCGCAGGGCCAGCTGCTTAAGACTCGCCATGCTGATCCTCCCCCATGAGGTTGAGGTAGCGGATGCCGGCCGTCCGCGGCACCAGGAGGTCTCTGTAGACCCGCTCGATGTCCTCGGGTGCCGTGTCGCGCCCGCCCAGGCCGTAGACGTAGCTGCGCAGCTCCGCAGGGCCCGCGTACCCCGCGCGGATGTCGGAATAGAGCGGCGGGTAGGTTCCGGGCGAGACGGCCCGGTCGAGCACCGCGACGCGCTCGACCCCGCCGAGCGCCTCCGCGAGCACCTGGTGCGGGAACGGCCTGTAGAGCCGGACCACGACGAGGCCGACCTTCTCGCCGCGCTGGCGCAGCGCGTCGACGGCGTCCTTGGCGGTGCCGGCCGTCGAGCCGATCAGTACGATGGCGCGCTCCGCGCCATCCATGCGGTACGCCTCCACCGCGCCGATATGGCGGCCGAAGCGCAGCGCGAACGCGCGGCCCACATCGGCGAAGACCTGCTCGGCCGCTTCGAGCGCCTGCGCCTGCCGGACCTTGAGCTCGTAGTAGGAGTCTGGCATCGCAAACAGGCCCTGGCTGCTCGGACGGTCGCCGAGCAAGGGATACGGGATCTCGTACGGGCCGACGAAGTCCTGGACCTCCTCGTCCCGCAAAAGGCTGACGTTCTCGGCGCTGTGGGTGACGCTGAAGCCGTCCTGGCCGACGAGAACCGGCAGGAGCACCGCGGCATGCTCGGCGATGCGCGGCGCCATGACCATCAGGTCGTAAGCCTCCTGCGCATCCTGCGCGAAGATCTGCACGGCACCGCTGTCGCGCGCCAGCATGCCGTCGGAGTGGTCTCCGTGGATGTTGATCGGCGCGGAAAGGGCCCGGTTGCCTACCGCCATCACCACCGGCGCCCGGAGTCCAGACGCGATGTAGAGCACCTCGATCATCAGTGCGAGGCCCTGCGACGCGGTGGCGGTCATCGTGCGCGCACCCGCGAGAGCTGCTCCGACAGCCGCGCTCATCGCCGAGTGCTCGGATTCCACCTGCAGCAGCACCGTGTCGACCCTGCCGTCCGCGACGAAGCGGCTGAACGTCTGGATGATCGGCGTCTGTGGCGTGATCGGGTAGATCGGCACCACGTCGGGCCGGATCTGGCGCATGGCGTGCGCAGTCGCTTCGCCGCCCGTCAGGACCTCCTGGCCCAGAGTCGTCCTAGCCATCGCGCCCTTCCCCCTCCGGCAGGATGGCGCCGCGCGGATCGAGCTGCGTCGCCTCCGCCACCATCTGGATCGCCCCTGTCGGGCAGACCTCCGCGCAGACCTCGCAGCCCTTGCACAGGTCGTAGTCGAAGCCCTGGAAAACACCCTGCTTGTGCTGCACCGCCATGTCCGGACAGTGGATCCAGCACAGCAGGCAGTCGACGCACTTTTCGAGCTGCACAGCCGGCTTGACGCCTGTTCTCCAGCCGCCGGTGCGCGGCCGGGCGACGTCGCCTGGCAGCACCACGCCGCCCGGACGCATGAAGGCGTCTTGGCGCTCGCTAGCCATCGGCCCTACCCCTTTCACCCGCGGCGTAGCCAGCGGTCATGGCACGCACCGATGCGCTCCTGGCCTTCTCCGGCAGGTGGCCCATCACTTCGAGAAGGGCCTCCTGCATGTGGTCGAGGGACGGCGAGCCGACCCAGCCGGCGTAGGCGCCAAGCAGCACGACGTTGGGAAACCGCGTGCCGGCCTCGCGCGCCAGCTGGTCGGCCTGCACGGCGAGCACCTGCCCCGGATACGTCCCGGCGGCCTCGTCGTCTGCCTCGGCTTCGTTGACGTTGAGGAGCAGCCGGCCATCGCTCCTCAGCCCGCTCGTGACAGGCACCTCGCGCGTCAGGCTCGGGTCGAGCACGACGACGATGTCCGGCTGCGTGACTGCGCAGTGGCGTCGGATCGGCCGGTCGTCGACGCGCGTGTACGCGAGCATCGGCGCGCCGGAGCGCTCCGGCCCGTACTCCGGGAAGGCCTGAACCGACTTGTCCTCCTTCAGATACGCGACGGCGAGCACGTGCGACGCCGTCTTGGCCCCCTGGCCGCCCCGGCCGTGCCAGCGCACCTCGATCATGCCCGCACCTCCTCGAGCCGCCGAGCGATCGCGAGCGCGGCGCGCTTGGCCTCGCGCACGGCCTCGACGGCCGTCGCGCCGCCGTTGACGGCGTCGCCGCCCGCGTAGTACTTCGGGTTGCCGGTCTGGCCGGTCTCCTCGTCGACGACGATGCGGCCGCCCTTCACCTCGAGTCCGGGGATCCAGCCGAGGAACTCCTGGCGCGGGTTCTGGCCCAGCGCCGTGATGACCGTGTCGCAGGGGAAGACGAAGTCGGTGCCCTGGATCTCCTCTGGACGGCGCCGGCCAGACACGTCGGCCTCGGAGAGCCTCGCGTAGCGGCAGGTCACGCCCTCGACATGCCCTTTGCCCACATAGCCGATGGGTATGATCAGCCAAAGGAAGCGCACTCCCTCTTCGCGGGCTTCCTCCACCTCGAAGCCGTAGGCGGGCATTTCGGCCTGGGTCCGCCGGTAGAGCATGGTGACCTCGCGCGCACCGAGTCGCAGCGCCTCGCGCGCGACATCGATCGCGGTGTTGCCGCCGCCGATGACCGCCACCCGCTCGCCGAGAGGCGGCATCATGCCTGCCTTGAGTGCCTCGATCCACGGCAGCGCGGCTTGCACGCCGGCGAGATCCTTGCCAGGCAGGTCCAGCATCGTGTCCTCGCCCAGCCCGACGCCAAGGTAGATCGCCTCGTACTCAGACTCGAGTGCCCTGAGCGCGTCGGGGCCGTCGATCGAGCGGCCCAGCTGGAACTCCACACCGCGCGCGATCAGCTGCTGCGCCTCCTCGTCGAGCGGTGAGGCCCAAAGCCGGTACGGCGCGATGGCGTAGCGCACGAGGCCGCCCACGGCCGCGCGCGCGTCGAACACGGTCACCTGGAGCCCGAGGCCCGTGAGCACGCTCGCACAGGCGAGTCCGCTCGGGCCCGCCCCGATCACAGCCACCTTCGCGCTGCCTGCCGCCTTCTGCGTGTCGAGGGGACGACCCTGCACAAGACGCGAGTCGGTGGCGTAACGCTGCAGCCGGGCGATGGAGACCGGCCGTTCGCCGTCGTGGTTCAGGACGCACGCGCCTTCGCACAATTCCTGGGTCGGACAGACGCGGGCGCAGCTCCCGCCGACAGGATTCTCGGCGAAGATGATGTCGGCCGCCTGGTTGCGGTTTCCCTCGGCGATGGCACGGATGAAGCCTGGTACGTCGATGTCGGCCGGGCAGGCGACGGTACACGGCGCCTTGGCGTAGGTGTCGCCGCAAAAGAGACAGCGTTCCGCCTCGAATGCTGCCTCGTCCGGACCTTTAAGCGGCGGCCGGAGTTCGCCGAACCGCGAACGGACCTGGTGCATGGATGAATCCCCTTCCCGCGCCTCGCCGCTACTCCCCGGATCACACGGCGGGGGGACCGGCGCGGCGTTCCGGAAGGCGGCGGCGCGTTGCGCGTGCCAGCTTCCTTGTGCGCTCGATCCGGCCCTATCGCAATGATCTTAGTGAGGGTAGACGAGAGCGCCTACGTCCATTGGGACCTATTGGCCAAGGCGGCGGGCGGCTTCAGCCAGGAATGAGGGAAACGCCGGGCCGATCGCGGCACCCGAAGGGCCCGACTCGATGGCTGCGCCGGAGGCTCCATTGCGCCGCGGCCAGCCAGGCCCCCCGCCACTTGCCTCGACTGCCAGGTTGAACGACGGGTTGTCCGCACGCCGGCGGCACCTCCCACAGGAGCCGCCAAAGGAGCCCTGCGCGAGTGCACATGCGCCAGAGCCTTTGAGATTCAGTTCTCGCCGATGTCGTCGCCCGCGGGGCGCAGATCCAGTTCGAACGTCCAGGCCGAAGGCGGCTGCTGCGCGAGCGCGACATAGCTTGCGGCAATGTCCTCGGGCCGCAGGGCGGGCTCGTCCGCAGCCAGGTAGGCGGCCGCCCGGGGCGTGCGGATGACGCCGTCCACCAGCACATGCGCCACATGGATACCCACGGGGCCCCAGCGCCGCGCAAGGGACATCGCAAGTCCCCTGAGCGCGAACTTCGCCGAGGCGAACGCGGGTGCCCTGGCCGGGGCCCGCACGGCGGACGTGGCCCCTGTGAACAGGATGACGCCGCGCCCGCGGGCGATCATGCCGGGTAGCACCGCCCGCGCGTGCAGGAACGCGCCGTACGGCCCCGCGTCGAGCGCGCCGCGGAAATCCGCTGGAGAGATCTCGTGCACGTCGCCACGCGCCATGTTGCCGGCATTGTAGACGAGCACGCCTACCGGGCCAAGCCTCTCGGCCACCCGCGCGACCGCCTCCGCCACCTGCGCGTCGACGCTGGCGTCGTAGGCCAGCGCTATCGCCTCGTGCCCTGAGGCACGCAGCTGCTCCGCAAATCCCTCGGGCACCTCGGAGCGTGCGGCCAAGGCCACCGGCCAGCCGCCACGGGCGAACGCCTCGCCGAGGGCTTTGCCCAGGCCCGGCCCGGCACCGACGATCAGGACCGACTCCCTTTCCGACATCGCCATCCCCCCGCCGGGACGTTCGCGACGACGACGCGCTTCCCTGCCCTGCCGCGCACGTCCAGCGCCTCAGGCTGGGCGATCGCGGCCTTGCCCCTTCTGCCCCGGCCACCAGCGCTCGGACGCCTGTCGGCCAACTGTGCGCCTGAAAAGCGCACCAATCTCTCCTGAACTCTCCAATGCACGGAGGTCAACGCGATGGTTGACGCCCTCCTCACGGCCGAAGTCTGTCTGCAGCCGGGGGCTTTACGGCGCCTGCCGGTAAACCCACGGCCGGAAAGCATCGCCGCCGCGACTTGGCCAAGATCAGCGTGGCTTTGGCGGCAGTCTTCTGGCCACAGTGAAGCCGGCCCCCTCGAAGCATACCCTTGCGCAGTTTTGGGTGGCTCTAACGGCAGGGTACCGGGAGCACGCCGCGGTCCGACACGCGCTGCACGATCTCGTCCAGGGTCTCGCCCGTCACGATTACGCCGTGCCGCTCGATGCCAACGATGGCGTGGAACGGGTCCGCCGCCTCCTGCACCAGCGAGGCGACGACATGCGCGCGCTCGAGGCTGCCCCGCGCGTAGTCCGGTCCTACCGCCTGCACGTCGTCGAACCAGGCGTGCAGGTGCGCGATCGCGCCGACGCCGGGCTGGCTGCGGTAGACCAGGTGGTGCGTCAGGGCATCGGACGAGACGCGGCGGGGCCGCACACCGGGAGGCACGGAGATGAGCAGGGCGCGGCTGCCTGGGTCGTAGCCCTTGACGAGCTCGACGTCGCGTCCTACCGTCCCGAGCTGGGCCCAGTCAACCCCACTCGTGGACATCCAGAAGCGCCGCGCGTCGTGGCGCTGGCTCAAATTGCCGCTGGACATGCGGCTGCCCTGGTAGAGCCGCTGCAGGTG
>JAJZQO010000071.1 GCA_021847575.1 Bacillota bacterium
TCCTCGACCCCGCCACGTGGCTGGGCCAGGCGCGCTCGAACGGCTTCAACAAGATGTCGCTCGCCGGCTGGACCGGTGACAACGGCGACCCGGACGACATGATCTCGCCGCTGTTCAACGGCAACGCCTTCCTGACGGGCAACTTCTCGCACTACAACAACCCCACGGTCAACCAGGACTTCGCCAAGGCGCTCCTGACTTCTGTGCCGTCGCAGCGCGCCGCGTACTACGACGTGATCCAGAAGCAGATCATGCACGACGCACCGGCGATCTTCCTCAACTACACCGACCTGATGCGTGCGCAGTCGACGAGCGTGCACGGGTTCGTTCCGAACCCCACGTTCTTCTACGTCAACATGAACAGGGTCTGGCTCTCGAAGTAAGAGATAGCGGAGGGGGCGGCTATTCGCCGCCCCCTTGCGCGAGGGAGCGAGGAGCATGCTCAACTACGTCGCGCACCGTCTGCTCTGGGCGGTTCCAGTGCTGCTCGGCGTGCTGATAGCCGTGTTCATCGGCCTGCACGTAGTGCCGGGCAACGTCGCCCAGTCCATTGCCGGCGCCCATGCCACCGCGGCGCAGATCAAGCTCCTCACGCGTCAGCTGGGACTCGACAAGCCGCTCTGGGTGCAGTTCTGGGCCTATCTGGTGCAGATCCTGCAGGGCAATCTCGGTGTTTCGCTGCAATACCACAACCAGGTGACCCAGGATATCGGGCAAGCCTTCCCGATCACGCTTCAGCTGACGATCGCCGCGTTCATTGTCGCTGGCGTCGTAGGTGTCTTAGCCGGTGTGCTGGCAGCGGCATTCCGCAACACCTGGCTTGACAGCGTGATCATGGTCCTCGTCCTTGTCGGCATCTCGATGCCGATCTTTTGGACCGGCATCATGCTCATCCTGGCCTTGGGCGTGGACATACCGCTTTTTCCATTCTCTAGCGTGATCACGGCAGGCACAGTGCTGCCGCATATAACCGGCATGCCGGTCGTCGACGCGATATTGAGCGGCAACTGGGGTGCCGCCGCCGACGCACTGCGCCATCTTGTGTTGCCGGCGATCACCCTTGCGACCTATCCGGTCGCCTTTATCACCCGCATGACACGCGGCGCGATGGTCGAGGTGCTTTCGCAGGACTACCTGCGCACCGCGAGGGCAAAGGGGGTCCGCGAGGCGACGGTAGTGTGGAAGCACGCCCTGCGCAACGCCTCCCTGCCGATCGTGACCGTGCTTGGCCTGCAGGTCGGCGCACTGCTTTCAGGCGCCGTGTTGACCGAGACCATTTTCGCCATCCCGGGGATCGGTCGGCTGATGATCCAGGCCATCCTCTTCCGGGACTATCCGCTCGTCCAGGGCGTCGTGATACTCGCGGCGAGCCTCTTCGTGCTGATCAACCTGATCGTCGATCTTGTCTACGCGCGCCTCGATCCGCGCATCCGCTACAGCTAGGAGGGAAGTCCCGTGGCTTTGCCACTTGCGCCGGTGCAGGAGGACGAGTCCAGGGAGACGCTCCCCACGTCGGAAGGGCGCCGCGCCTGGCGGCACTTCCGGCGCAACGGCGGTGCCGTGGTCGCCCTGGCCGTCCTCGTCGTCATCATCCTGGCGGCGATCCTTGCGCCGCTCCTGACCCATCAAAGTCCCTTCGCGCAGAACCTCATCCAGGCCTTGCAGCCTCCGTCCGCCGCGCACCTGCTCGGTACGGACGAGTACGGGCGGGACGAGTTCGCGCGCCTCATCTATGGCGCGCGCACAGCGCTCGAGACAGGACTTGTGGTGGTGGCCATCTCCCTGACGATCGGCACGCTCTGGGGCATGCTGGCCGCCTTCTACGGCGGCATCTGGGACATGGTCCTGATGCGCGTCGCCGACATCTTCATGGCCTTTCCGTTTCTGCTGCTGGCCCTGATGATCGTTGCGGCGCTCGGCCCCGGCCTCGGGCAGTCCGAGATCGCCATCGCCATCACCTACATGCCAGTCTACGCGCGCCTTGTGCGTTCGGTGGCGCTCGGTCTCAAGGGCCTCGAGTTCGTGCAGGCGGCGAAGTCGCTCGGGGCGCGCGACACCGCGATTCTCTGGCGCCACTTTCTGCCGAACCTTCTCCCGACCTTGCTGGTGCAGGCCACGCTCAACATCGGTACGGCGATCATCGACGTCGCCGGTCTTTCGTTCCTCGGCATGGGCGTCCAGCCGCCTACGGCCGACTGGGGAGCCATGCTCTCCGACGGCCAGAACTTCATCCTGCTTTCGCCCTGGCTGGTGCTTGCCCCAGGGTTGGCGATCCTCGTCGTCGTACTGGCCGCCAACCTGGTCGGAGACGGATTGCGCGATGCGATCGACCCGCGCCAGCGGCATCAGGCCTAGGCAACTTGCAAAGGAGCTGACGCACCGTGTCCCACAGCTCGGCAGACTTCCATGGTCGCACGGCCTTCGTGACAGGCGCGGCCCACGGTATCGGGCGTTCCATCGCGGTTGCGCTCGCGCGGCGCGGTGCGCGCGTCTTCGTGGCGGACGTCCTCGAGGAGGATCTGGCCGCGACGCGCGACGCCGTGCAGGCGGCCGGCGGCGCGGTGGAGACGCTGGCGCTCGACGTCACCGATTCAGGGAAGGTCACGCAGGCGATCGACCATGCGGCCGCCGCGGGCGGTCTCGACGTGCTGGTGAACGTAGCTGGCGGCGTGCTCGGACAGGTCGGTCGGCCGATCGAGGAGATCACCGACGACGAGTTCCTTTCGATCGTGCGGGTCAACCTGCAGGGCGCGTTCCACACGACCCGGGCGGCGACGCCGCACATGAAGGCGAAGCAATATGGCCGCATCGTCAACATCTCGTCGGGCGCGGGGCGCTCGGTCAGCCTCACGGGCATTCAGGCGTACGCCGCGGCAAAGGCGGGCCAGATCGGCTTCACGCGCCAGATGGCGCACGAGCTCGGCCCCTACGGCATCACCGTGAACAACGTCGCACCCGGCTTCGTCCGCTCGAATCCGTCGACAGAGCGCCAGTGGGAATCGTACGGCGAGGAAGGCCAGGCGAAGCTTTTGGCCGCGATCCCGATGCGCAAGCTCGGCACGGCGGAGGACATCGCGTACGCCGTCTGCTTCTTCGCCTCGGCGGAGGCGGGCTGGATTACCGGCCAGACGCTCAGTGTCGACGGCGGAAAGTTCATGCAATAGGGAGATGCACAGTGTGCGTCGATTGAACCGGATCGAGGACGAACTTTGCCGGCAGATCGATGCCGAGGGGCTCATGGCGTTCACTGCGGAGGTTTCCCGAGAGGTTCGCCTGTCCGGCAGCGAGGAGGAAGAGCGGGCGTTCCTGGCCATCGCGGCGCGGCTCGCGACGTTCGGCCTGGACGTTCGCCTCAGCCACCGTCCGGGCTACGTGAGCTGGCCTGGACCTGCGCGGCTGGACATCCAAGGCCTTGGCGAGCTGCCGTGCATCACGCACGCGATGGCCGCGCCGGCGCGGGGAGTCGCAGGCGAAATCCTCGATCTCGGCGGCAGGGCTCCGCATGAGCTTCAGCCGGGTGAGGCCGAGGGCCGCATCGTCCTAGTCGATGGCGTCGCCAACCCGCAGCGCGTGCTGGGGGCAGAAGCGGGGGGCGCGATCGCGGAGATCTTCATCAGCGGCGATCATCGCCACGAGATGATCGTGTCGCCGGTCTGGGGCAGTCCAGGCCTGCAGGATCTCGGGCGGCTGCCGAAGACGCCTTCCGTCTCCATCGACCGCGCAACGGGAGAGATCCTGCGCCGCCATCTTGCCAAGGGTGCGGCCAGGGCCGTGATCGACGCCGAGATCGACACCGCATGGCGGCAACTGCCCGTGCTCGAGGCGGACCTCAGGGCTGAGGACGGGGATGGGACGTTCGTCCTGTTCTCGGGGCATGTCGACTCGTGGCACCTTGGTGCCATGGACAACGGCAGCGCCAATGCGGTCATGCTCGAGATGGCCCACCTGCTCGCAGCGCAGAAGGCATCGCTGCGGCGCAGCCTGCGGCTATGTTTCTGGTCCGGGCACTCGCACGGACGCTATGCCGGTTCGGCCCGCTATGCAGACGAGCATTTCTTCGAGCTGCGCGAGCAGTGCGTCGCCCACGTCAACGTCGACTCCCCCGGCGGCCAGGGTGCCACCGACATGCGGAACGCGATCGTGAGCGCGGAGCTTTGGGACCTCGCGCGCGACACCATCTCCCCCGAGACCTCGGAGCCGTATGTCGGCTCGCCGCCGCTTCGCGCAGGCGACGAGTCCTTTCTCGGCATGGGCGTGCCCGCGCTCTTTATGGAAGTCTCGGAGCAGCCGCCCGGGGGCGAGGGCAGCTCCGGTGTTTCGGCCGGCGGTGGGCTTGGCTGGTGGTGGCACACGAGAGAGGACACGCTTGACAAGCTCGATCCCGCTTTCCTCGCGCGCGACGCGCGCGTCTACCTGCGGGCACTCTGGCGCCTCCTGGCGGAGCCGGTGTTGCCCATGCAGGCGCAGGCGGCCGCCGCTGAGGTGTTGCGCGAGCTCGAAGCGCGCCGCGGCGCCGCCCGGGGACGGCTCGACCTCGACCTGCCGATCCACCTGGCCAAGCGGCTCGTCCGCCGGACGGGGGCGCTCGACCGCCGGGCGGATGAGCTGAGGCAACTCGGCGAGACGGCGGACCCGGCTTCCGTCCGGCGTGTCAACCGCAGGCTGCGGCGACTTGCGCGGGCGCTGGGGCAAGTGCGGTACGCGAGGCAGGGGCCGAGCGGGCAGGACCCCGCACTCGCGCAGGGACTGCTGCCGGGCCTCGACCTGGCTGTGCGGCTCGGGGCGCTGGCGGACGGCGACGCGGCCATCGAGCATCTGCTCATCGACCTCGGCCGCGAGCGCAACCGGATCGCGCTGGCGCTCGAAGAGGCCATCGACGCGTTGCGCTGAAGCAGAAGGAGGAGACGCGTTGCGCTACCTGGTTGTAGGCAGCGGGGCCATCGGCGGCACTGTCGGGGCCTACATGGCGAGGGCTGGCGAGGATGTCACGTTCGTCGACAAGGACAGAGACCATGTCGAGGCGATGCGGCGAGAGGGTCTGACGATCCAGGGTTACGCTGAGACCTTCACCATCCCTGTCAAGGCAATGCACCTTGAGGAACTGCAAGACGTCAAGACGCCCCCGGACTTCCTGCTGCTCGCCGTCAAGGCGCAGCACACCCGCGAGGCGCTGCTCGCCGCGATGCCGGCGGTTGGTCCGCACACGGCTGTCGTCTCGCTCCAGAACGGGCTCAATGAGCGGACGATCGCCGAGATCTGCGGGGCCGCGCGCACCATCGGCTGCTTCGTCAACTTCTCCGCCGACTACCTAGGTCCAGGTCTCGTGCACTACGGGTCGAGCGGCGCGCTTTACCTCGGCGAGCTGGACGGCTCGGACACCGAGCGGCTTCGCACGCTCGGCGAGGCGATGGCGAAGTTCGGCAAGGTCGAGCTGACGAACAACATCTGGGGCTACCTCTGGGGCAAGCTCGGCTACGCCAACATGCTGTTCGCCACCGCCCTCGCCGACGCGAAGATGGGTGACGTCACGCTGCGCTACCAGCCGCTGATGCTCGAGCTCGCCTGCGAGGTGTACGACGTCGCGGCGAGAGAGGGCGTGCGGCCGGAGGCCTTCGATACCATCACGCCTCAGCTCTACTGGCCGCGCGAAGCGCAGGACTGGGCGGTCCTCGGTCCTGCCCTGCAGCACATGGCTGCCTGGCAGCTCTCGAGCCAGAAGACCAAGAGCGGCATCTGGCGCGACCTCGCGGTCCGCCACCGCCGCACGGAGGTCGACGAGCAGCCCGGCAAGGTGCTCGAGATCGGCAGGGGGCATGGCCTCGCCATGCCGCTCACCTCGCGGCTCGTAGGGATGATCAAGGAAATCGAGGACGGTTCCCGCGCCATGTCGTGGCGGAACATCGACGAGCTCGAGGAGTTGCGTCAAGCGGGCGCCCTGTCGTCGCCCGAGGCTAGATGAAGGAGGATTTTCCGTTGCACGATGCTCTCGAGCGGTACCTGACAGCCGAGCGCGAGCGGATGCTCGCGGAACTCATGGACTTTCTGCGCATCGAGAGCGTCAGCGCGCAAGCGAGCCACCAGCAGGATATGGAGCGGGCCGCGGCGTTCGTGGCCGAGGACCTGCGCCGCACCGGCCTTCAGCGCGTCGAGGTGATGCGCGGCGCGGGCCATCCGGTCGTCTGGGCGGAACATCTGCCGCATCCCGGAGCGCCGACGGTGCTGATCTACGGACACTACGACGTCCAGCCGCCAGACCCGCTCGAGCTGTGGCAGTCGCCACCTTTCCAGCCCGACGTGCGGAACGACCGCATCTACGCCCGCGGGGTCAGCGACGACAAGGGGCCGCTCTTCATCGCGCTCAAGGCATTGGAGGCCCTGCGCGCGACGGCGGGCGAACTGCCGGTGAACGTGCGGCTGCTGATCGAGGGCGAGGAGGAAGTCGGCAGTCTGCACCTCGCCCAGTTCGTGCGGGCTGAGCGTGAGCGCCTGAGGGCGGATCTCGTCCTAAGCGCCGACGGCGCCATGTGGCGCCCGAGCGAGCCGTCCCTGACCCTCGCGGCGAAGGGCCTCTGCGGGCTCGAGGTCCATGTCGAGACGGCGAACCAGGATTTGCACTCCGGCCGGCACGGCGGCGGTGTGCCGAATGCGCTGCACGTCCTCGCGGAGCTCATCGCGGGGCTGCACGGTCCTGACGGCCGCGTCCTGGTGGGGGGCTTCTACGACCGGGTGCAGGAGCTGACGGCGGAGGAACGGGCGGAGATCGGGGCCCTCGCGTTCGACGAGGACGCCTATCGCGATTCGGTCGGCATGCGCCAGCTCTGGGGCGAAGAGGGATACTCTACGCTCGAGCGCATGTGGTGCCGGCCCACGCTCGAGGTGAACGGCATGGGCGGCGGTTACCAGGGCCAGGGCGGCAAGACGGTCGTGCCGCGCGAGGCGATGGCGAAGCTCACGTGCCGGCTCGTGCCGGACCAGGAGCCGGAGGAGATCCTCGCCCTTGTGGCGGCGGAGATCGAGCGGCGCTGCCCGCCGTTCGCCAAGGTGACGGTGCAGCGGGAAGGCGGCATCGGCCGCTGGTACCGCATGCCCGCCGACCACCCTGTGCTGGCCGTCGCGGCGGAAGTGCTCGAGGAGGTCACCGGCAAGAAGCCGGTACGCGTGCGGATGGGCGGTACGGAGCCCTGCGCGGAGCTCTTTCAGACCGAACTCGGCATCCCGACGCTCTTCTACTCATTCTCGACGTCAGATGAGCAGTACCATGCTCCGAACGAATTCTTCAGGCTGAGCCGCTTCGACGAGGGACTCAGGGCTTGGGCCCTGTTGCTCTCGCGCCTGGCCTAGCGCAGCGGCGCAGGGCCCATGACAGGGAGGTAGTTGTGCGATGAGCGGCACCGGTACGCTGACGGCTGGCAAGATCCGCGGGTATTTCGAGGTTCCCGGAACCGAGGTTGCGATTCCCTACACCGACGTGAGGGGCGCCGCGGACGGACCGACGCTGCTGCTCTCGGGCGGCGTCCACGGTGGGGAGTACCCGGGCATCGCGGCGGCCATCGAGATCGCGTCGCGGCTGGACCCCCAGGAACTGCACGGGCGTGTCATCGTCCTGCACTTGACGAACCCGCCCGCCTTCTGGGGCAAGATGCAGTACTGGAATCCGCTCGACGGCAAGAACCTCAACCGCTGCTTCCCCGGCGACCCCCTGGGCAGTGCGTCGGAGCGCATGGCCGCCAGGGTGATCGAGGTGCTGCGCGAGGCGAACTACTGGATCGACCTGCACGGCGGCGACATCCACGAGGAGCTCGTGCCGTTTACCATCTTCTCGGACCGCGGTTCGGAACAGGTGCGCTCGACCACGGAGGCGATGGCGAGGGCCTACGGCATCCCGCGCATCATCCGGTCGTCGAGCGTCGCCGGCGGCAGCTACGCGGCCGCGGCCGAGCTGGGCATTCCGGCGATCCTGCCCGAATCGGGGCAGGTTGGACAACTCGACCCCGCGGCGCAGGCCATCCACGTGCAGGGCGTGCTGGATGTGCTGCACCTCCTCGGCTTCCTCGAGGGCGATCCGACGCCGCACGCGGCATCGACCCTGTACACCCGCTTCGTCTGGAGCCGCGCCGCCCAGCGCGGGTTCTGGCGCGCCAAGGTGCATCCGGGCGACATGATGCGCCCCGGCGACGTCGGAGGTATCCTGCACGACGCCTACGGCGATCTGCTGGAGGAGGTCCGGGCAGCGGAAGGCGGCGAGGTGCTCTTCACGGCGAGCTCGTTTGCGATCGGCGAGGATGATCCACTCTTTGCCGTAGCGGCGCCTTGAGCCCGTCTGGCGTGTTGAAGGGTGACAAGGGCATGATCAAGACCGTCGTCGACCAGATCCGCTTCGAGCTGCGCCACCGCGTCCTGGTGGGCAGCTGGAGCCTTGGCGAGCGGCTGTACGAAGAGGAGATCGCGCACGACCTCGGCGTGAGCCGCAGCGCCGTGCGCGAGGCCGTCCGCCTGCTCGAGCAGGAAGGGCTGCTGGTGCGCTCGGCGCACCGCGGCCTCTTTGTGGCGAGCCCTTCCGGACGCGACACCCTGGAAGTGGCGCAGCTCAGGGCGGTGCTCGAGGCGAGCGCCGTGCGTTACGGCGCACCGCCCGATCCCGGCACCCTGCAAGAGATGGATCGCATTTGCCGACGCCTCGACGAGATCGCCGATTCGGACCATCTCGAGGCGGTGAACCTGGACAGGGAATTCCACGGGCTGATCACTGCGCATGCCGACAACAGGCTGCTCTTGCAGAAGCATCGCGAGCTTGACGGCCATGTCGCGATCTTCTTCCACTGGGTCACGGCGCATGTGCCGGGACGCCTCGACGACATCGGCGAGCGCCATCGGGTGCTGCTCAAGGCCTACGCCGCAGGCGACCCGGAAGCCTTCACGCGCTGCGTCCTGCAGCACTACGAGGGGGCCGCGGCGGAACTGGTGCGCCACCTGCCCGATACCGGGTAGGTGGCGCACCAGTTCCGAGAATTGGGGCCCAGACTAGTCCTCCCAGGGTCCTTCCAGCGCCGCGCGCGTCTCGGCGACACCTTCCGCCCAGATCGCGAGCATCTCCTCGTCCGGGCGGTGGTAGCGGCCGCCGTAGTTGCCGTCGACGAGATAGGCGCGCACCTCGCGCGGGGTGAGGAGGCTGAGGCGCGTCGGATCCGTCATCGGCTTCTCCTCGTCCGGCATCACCACGCCCTTGAGGCGCGTCCAGGGGAAGTTCTCCATCCAGGACGCGTGCGAAAAATGCGTGTCGCATGAACGCACCTTGGCGATCGTGCGCGGGGCGTTCCACCAGTTGTGGAAGCGGACGCGGGCATCGGGGTGGTCGGCCACCCATTCGCCGGCGAGCGACCCCGCACTCTGGTTGCCGCCGTGTCCGTTGACAAGCAGGATGCGGCGGAAGCCCGAATGGTGCAGGGAATCGAGCAGGTCGCGGACAACCTGCACGTATGTTTCGACGCGCAGGCTCAGACTGCCGGGGAAGTCCCGGAAGTACGGCGTCACGCCGTACGCCTGCGCAGGGAATACGGGAACGCCGAGCGGCTCGGCCGCCTCGACGGCAACCCTCTCGGCGAGAATGGCGTCGACGCCGAGGCTGAGGTAACCGTGCTGCTCGACAGAGCCAAGCGGCAGCACGGCACGGTCGTCATGGCGCAGGTATTCCTCGATCTGCATCCAGTTCATGTCTACGATGCGCACCATTACGCCTCCCGGGACTCAGAATGGGGACGCCAGGGTCAGGACCGCCGGCGCAGGGCAGATTCGAGCCAGCCGAGATCCTCGCCTGCGACGATCTGGGCGCGCGCTGCCTCGTTGGCCGCGAGGACCTGCTGCACTTGGCCCAGGATGGCCTCCGCCTCCTGGCGCGGCACCACGACGATGCCGTCTTCGTCGGCCAGCACGAGGTCCCCCAGGGCCACCCGCACACCGAGCAGTTCAATCGGTTCGTCGATGGCGGCAAAGTTCTGGCGCGCCGGTTTCCTCGGCTGTGCACCGCGGGCGAAGACCGGCAGCGCCAGCGCGGACTTGTCCCGCACGTAGCCGTCGACGACGAAGCCGGCCGCGCCGCGCACGGCGGCCCGCATGGACAGGAGCTCTCCGACGAGCGCGGTACGGTCGCCCCCGCCGACTGCGACGAGTACGTCGCCTGGACGGGCCTGCACCGCAAGCGCCTGCAGCCCGAGGTTGTCGCTCGCCTGGAGCTGGACGGTGCGGGCGAAGCCGCACAGGCGCGAGGAGCCGGCGATGGCCGTCAGACCCGGTGGCAGGGCCAGGGCTCCCGCGTCGCCTGCGTCCGAGGACGCGATGGCCGAGAACGCCTGCCGCAAGGCTTCGTCGGCGGCATCCCTTGGTATCAACTGCGTATCGCCTCCTCGCCTTAGATTACGTATTTCGAAACTTCGACAAAACTCCTGCGTTGCGGCGCAGGCATTTCTTGTGCTGTCGCCCATCTGCTAGAGTGGGCGGGGGACTCGGGCGCAAGGAGGAATCACGTCATGCCGAAGCTGGACGAGGTTGCACGGTATGCCGACATCATTGTGAAGGTGGGTGCCAACATCCAGGCTGGCCAGCCCGTGACCATAACGGCTCAGACCGACACCGCACCGTTCGTGCGCGTCCTGGCGGAACGGTTCTACGCCGCCGGCGCGGGCATCGTGCGTGTGAACTGGCACGATCCCATCTGCCAGCGTCTGACCCTCGAGAGGGCCGCTGAAGCGAGGCTGGAGCACGTGCCCGCGTGGGAGCCGCAGCGGCGTCTCGAGGAGATCGGCGAGAACTCTGCCCTCGTCTACGTGGACGCGGAGGACCCGGATCTCCTGAACGGCGTCGACGAGAGCCGCGTGGCCTTGGCGCACAAAGCGAGGGGGACGGCATTCAAGGCGTCTGACGACCGCGTCATGGCGGACGAGGTGACCTGGAACGTCTGCGCCACCCCGTCGGCCGCATGGGCGCGCAAGATGTTCCCTGAGCTCAGCGACGACAGCCAGGCCGTGGAAGCCCTGTGGCAGACGCTCATGCGCGTCATGCGCGCGCATGCGGGCGATCCGGTCGGTGCGTGGCGGGAGCACTTCGACGACCTCGAACGCCGCGCCGGCTTCCTGAACACCCATCGCTTCCGCCGCCTGCACTACAGGGGGCCGGGTACGGATCTGCAACTCGAGCTGCCCCCAATGCACCTTTGGAGCGCCGCGCGCGCCACGAACGCGCAGGGCCAGACTTTCGCGGCCAATCTGCCGACGGAGGAGGTCTACACCCTGCCGGCGCGGGGTGGTGCGGAGGGGACGGTGCGGGCGACGCTGCCGCTCGTCTACCACGGCGTCGTGATCGAGAACATCGTGCTCAGGTTCCAGGCGGGACGCGTCGTGGACTTCCGCTGCAGTACGGGCTACGAGACCCTCAGGCAGCTGATCGAGACGGACGACGGGTCGCACTACCTGGGCGAAGTGGCCCTCGTGCCCGTCACCTCGCCGATCGCGCAGGAGGGCCGGCTCTTCTACAACACGCTCTTCGACGAGAATGCGTCGTGCCACCTGGCGATCGGGCACGCCTATCCCACGTGCCTCGAGGGCGGCCGCAACATGACGGAGCAGCAACTCGCCGCGGCAGGCCTCAACGACAGCATCACCCACGTCGACTTCATGGTCGGGTCAAAAGAGCTCGACATCGATGGAGAGACGTCATCCGGGGAAATGCTGCCCGTCATGCGGCAGGGCCTCTGGGCGTTCTGACCGGACCGGCGGGCGGTCCCCGCCGTTGTCAGGGCTGAGTGGATTGCAGCGCTGCCCGCTCCGACCTGCACCCAGGTGGGAGCGGGCAGCGCTTTATGCCGCGCGGGTTCTGAAGGTCCAGACCCTTTACCGACGAAATCAGGCAGTCAAGTTTAAATGACCACATTTGCGTAATCGCTTGACTTTCGTTTCTTGCATGCTGTATGCAATATTCAAAGAGAGGAGGGGGAACGCCCGCGTTGGTTGAACCGGGGACCAACGTCAGGTCCTCAAAGACGTCCAGTGAGACAAGCGAAGGAAGTGACCTTGTGATGCGAAGTGGCCGTGCGCGCAGCTATTGGGCCATCGGGGCCCTACCGGCAATTACAGCAATCGTGATTGGTGCTTTCGGTGCGAGTGTCCCCGTTGCCTCCGCCGCCGCCAACCCACTTAAGGGCAAGACGGTCAAGTTGATCATCCCCTTCAGCCCGGGTGGCGGCTTCGACATGACCGCCCGCCTGCTCGTTCCGTACCTCGAGCAGTACACGGGCGCGACGGTCGTTCCCGAGAACGTGACAGGCGGCGGCGGCATGGTCGGTGAGAACACCCTTTACGCCTCGGCGCCGAACGGTCTGACGATCGGCGAGGTCGGCCCGGACGCGGCCGTCATCAACTCCGTCACCAAGACTCCGGGAGTCACGTACCAGCCCCAGAAGTTCGTCTGGCTCGCTGGCGCGACGGCGTCCTCGACTGTGCTGCTTGAGACCACCAAGGCCCCGTACACCTCGCTGAAGGCCCTTGAGAACGCGACCAACGGCATCACGGTGGGCGCCACCGGTGCCGGTGACAACGACTTCTACGCCGGCGTCGTCATGTTCAAGGGCATCGGCATGGGTGTCCAGTGGGTCACAGGCTACTCCGGCAGCTCGCAGCTCGTGGACGGCCTCGCTTCGGGCAAGCCCGCGGCGATCCTCGTCGGCGGCGACACCGCCTACGAGGCGATCAAGAACGGATTCGGCCGACCGCTTCTGCAGATCAACGTGAACCACCACCCGCAGCTGTTGCACATCCCGACGATCCTTCAGGTCGTGTCGAAGAAGTCTCCCGATTACAAGTACGCGAAGGCCATGTCCGACGTGGAGACCGCGGACCGTGCGTTCGCCCTTCCGCCGGGAACGAACAAGGCCATGACCAACGCCTGGCGCGCCGCATTCGCCAAGACGTTCCAGAACAAGCAGTTCCTTGCCAAGATGGCCCAGGCCGGCCTGACAGCTGCCTTCCACTCCGGCGTCGTCATGCAGCAGCGCATCGGCGCGGCGATGAAGGAAGCCAAGGTCCTGGTGCCGCTGCTGCAGAAGGCCAACGCCTCGCTCGGTAGCTGATTGCAACCTGTGTCCGGATGTCCTAAAATTGGATAACTGAGATCTGATCCATGTCCTGGGCTGAGGTTGGTGGCCATCGCCACCTGGTACACTGGGTCACCGACCTCAGCCACCCCGAGACCACCCCACGCTCAACACAGGCTGGCGGACGTAGGCCGGTCATGTCAGCCACGGAGGATATGCATGGACGAGAACAGCGGAGTGCAGCCTTCTGCGATCGGCGGATTCCGTTCGATTCGCCAGATTGTCTGCCAGCACATCCGGGAGCAGATCCTGCGCGGCGAGCTGCCGCCGGGAGCGCGGCTCGTCGAGACCGAGATCGCGGCGGAGCTAGGCGTCAGCCGTACTCCGTTGCGGGAGGCCTTCCGGGAGCTAGAGTCCGAAGGTCTGATCGTCTATACCCGGCACCAAGGGGTACAGGTCGCGGGACTCAACCGCAAGGACATGGAGGACATCTACGAGATCCGTCGCGCGCTGGAAGGCCTGGCGGCACACCTTGCGGCCATCCACCGCACCGACGAGGAGATCGGGATGCTCCTGAACGGCCCCGTCAAGGAGATGGAACAGGCCTACCTGCACGGCCGGCCGAGGGACATTCCGCGGAGCCACACCGAATACAACGAGATGCTCTACCGCATGGCCGGTAACCCGCGTCTCAACGATATC
>JAJZQO010000072.1 GCA_021847575.1 Bacillota bacterium
TTCTACCTCACACCGATTGTCATCGTCGCTGTAGTCGCCACAAGACGCAGCTTGCTGCAGGCCGTCGGCCGGCTCTTCATCCGCGTCCGCCAGCCGCTGCACTGGATGGCCGGCGTGCTCGTCCTAGGCCTTGGTCTCCTCATCGCCGTCCGCTAATGCTGAGGAACGTTGACGGTCCTTGCAACTTTCTTGCCTGTAACTGTCCCCAATCAGGACCCGCATGCCAGCGAGGCTCGCACCGAGCCCTGAGGAGGTCACACCTTGCGGGGCAAGTCGGCGGGTCTGTGGATGGCGCCACGCAGTTCGGCCCGATCTCCGCATGTGTGGCTGCTCCTGCGACCACCCGCGTCGAGCGCGTCCGTGACCCTCATACCGGCGTTTCAGCAGATGTATAACGCCTGCGAGAACTTCATGTCCCACTACGCTCCGCCGACCCCCCCTGCCGTAGGGGGGTCGGGCACTACGGGCATCGAGTAGGCCGTGCGGTTAGCCGAACGGCCTGTGGTCGTCTGCCATGCGTGGCATGCTTGCTGGCGTCCTGGATGCGTGGCGACGGCCCCAACGAAAAGGACCGTCGGGGACGCAAACGTCGCCGCGACCGTATTGTAGCCGTCCGTGCTCACGGTGACGTAGCCGGAGGGGCTCCCCGAGCGGTTCCGGCGATGAGGCCGACCCTCTCGTTCCAGAAGGCGATCGTCTGGCCGAAGGCGAGATCGCTTGGCGCGCGCACCGTGCCCATGGCGCCCAGTGTCATCACGGGCATGCCGAGCGTCTTGGCGAGAGAGGGGGGCCAATGCCGGTGGGGCACCGGCGTCATGCCAGGGCCATGGAACCCGGGGTTCTTGCCTGTGTTCGCGGGATGCAACCTGACGTTCGATTCGGACGCAAATCTCGCTGTCGTGCGAGTCGAGGCAGGCCACCTCGACGACACCCTGGAGCTGCCTCGCGTGCTGAACGTTGTGGGCGTCGGCCGGCGCACCTTGATCCCGAGTTGGTCGTACGAGTTGTCTCTCTGGAGCACGAACGGTCGGGTGGCCTATTACCGCCTTCCCGTGACGGTAAGGTGATCGTCCGGATCCACAAGAGTGCCCGTTCTGCGGCGGGTTACCAGGCAGCACGGAACCTCAGCGATGCCGTCTCCGGGAAGTATCGCGGCTGACACGAATTGCCACAGGTCGCCGGAGGACCGCTCGGAACAGATCACGAATCCTGCCCAGCGATGTTCTTCTTGAGACCAGCAGGCGCTCTGTCGGCTTGGAGGGATTAGCGTGCGGCGCGGAATTCTCGTCGGATCCTTGATGGGAGTTCTGCTGCTTGGTGGGTGCGGGGCTATTTCCGCCCATCCCACGTCGCCTGCGCAAGCGACGCGCGCGAAAGCCCCAAAAAGCACGGGCACGACACCGCCAACCAAGCCTGCGAGCGGCTTCCCCGCGCGGTTGAAGTCATCCGCCGCAACGCTACCGGGGCTTATATTGACGGACGCGTCCTTCGTCTCCGCCCGGGACGGCTGGATTGCCGGTGGCGTTGGCGGTCAGGTCAACGGGCCCTCGCTCGCTGCAGGCATCATTGCGCGCACGACGGACGGCGGTCGCGGCTGGCAGGTCGCGCACCTTCCTGGCCTCGTGCCGACACAGCTTTTCTTCCTGAGTGGCAAGACTGGCTTCGCCGTCGCCGGCCACCCCGGCGAACCTGCAACTGGAGCGATGCTCGGGCCCTTTGGCCTCCCCCAAGCGAACCTCATCCTGCGCTCCGGCGACGGGGGCCGCACCTGGACGACCGCGTTCGACGCGGGCACCAACGTAACCGATCTTGATGCCGCAGCAGGCTCGATCTGGGCGACGACCGCAGGTACCTGCAGCTCCGGAACGTGCTCGGGCAAGATCTACGCGGCAGCGCAGACGCCAGGATCCTCATGGTCCACACTGTGGGCCGCGCCGGGCGCGGTGCTGTCAGTGGCGGTGTACGGACAAATGGCATGGGCCGTCGTCGCGACGGGCAACGGCAAGAGCAGTGCCGCGGAGATCTATGCAAGTTCGGATGGTGGCGCGCACTTCGCGGAGCTCGCCACGCTGCCGACCACGTCCGAGCTCAGCTACTTCTCAAACCCTTCGCAGTTGCAGGCACGGAGCACGTTCACAAACGTCCAGGATGGCTGGGTCACGCTCTGGTCGATGCAGAGCTGCGCCATGCATGGCTGCGCCGTCACGGACGTCTACCGCACGACCGATGGCGGGCACACCTGGGTCAAGGAAACGAAGGCGACCATCGCATGTCAGTTCGACCCGGTGCTCGCGGCATCCGCGGAGGACGTGGCGGTGGCCCAAGGTGTGAACCTCGCGGCATGCCAGGGCCCCGAGAGCACGGTCTTCCTCTCCCGGAACAGGGGCGAGACGTTCAAGGTGGCGCAGCGCTGGCAGACCCTTGGCGTCACAGCCATGGGCTTCATCCCAGACGGCGGCCTCTGGACGTTGGGGACAGGCAACAACGCCCTCGCCATCCAGAGCGCGAAGGGAGTGTGGCGGCAGAGCTTTCCGGCCCTCGCCCCGGTCGGGTCGATCGACTTCGTGAACGCGTCCGACGGCTTTGGCGCGGGGGACGCGCTCGATCCGGGCGCGATCCTGCGCACAACCGACGGCGGGCGCACCTGGCGGGAGATCTCATCGATCCCGAACCTGGGCGTCAATGCGCTCGACTTCCCGACGGTCAAGGTAGGGTACCTGTACGCGGCGTCCGTGGATTCGGAAGGACGGGTCGCCGAGATCCTGCGCACAACAGACGGCGGCCGGACGTGGAGTAGGACACCCGCACCAGCGTCGAGCAGCGGTGGAGCGCCAACGATGCTCAAGTTCTTCTCTGCGACCAGCGGGCTCTTCATCAACCTCTACGACTGCACCAACTCGTGCACGCCGGAGGTGGTTCAGACCAAGGACGCCGGGAAGACGTGGCAGGTGTCGCACTTCGGCGCGAGCGCTTTCTACCCGCAGTCGGCCACCGCCTTTGCGCCCAACCGGTATGTGGTCGGTTGGAGCGCAAACGGCCGTGCACTCACCCGGCTCGGGCAGACGACCAACGGTGGCAAGACGTGGACCACCCTCGCGAACCTGCGGCTGCGCAGCGGCTCCCTGCTTATGGACTTCCCGACAGCCGAAATCGGGTACGTGATGGCGTTTGTCTACCATGCGCCTAACGAGGCAGGCACGTACGAACTACTCACAACGTCAAATGGCGGGAAAACGTGGACGCAACACGCGTTTACGTCGTCCGTTGGGTGGGGCTCTTCTCTGGCGCTCGCATTCCTGGGCGCAAGGCGGGGTTGGCTGCTTAATGGCTCTGTTTTGTGGTCAACCGACAACGGCGGACGCACGTGGGCGGCGGTGCACACGCCAGTGCCGAGCGAGCGCTAGCGCCAGCGCGGCAGGGGTGTACGCCTGGGGTCGAGGTCGCGGTTCCCCACAACTCCATGGCTCACTGGAGCCCGTGCCGCACGGGGCCACATCGAGGAAGGCTCATACGGGGCCGCGGCAGTCGGCAGTCGGCAGGTCAATCTGCCATGCGTCCTGTGCACCCTTCCCACTGGCTCTGAGCGACGCGAGCGCAAGATCACCCTGGCGGTTGGCGCGGCCATCACTGGAGGCTGCCTACCGGGAGATCTGGATCTCCACCGCCTTGGCGCCCTCGCCGGAGACCACTACCTGCATCTTGGCATCGATCTGCCACAGAACCGCGAGTCGCAGTATCTTCCCTGGGTCGTTCAGCTTTCGGTACAGCAGCGTACGGTGCTGCAGCGGGAAGAAGATGTCGAGGCGTGCGGAATCCGACTTCGGGACATAGACAATGTAGCCCGGTCCACCGCCGAGGATCTGACCGTCGATTCTCCAGGACTGTACGCGCCCGCCACTCGGCACCTCGCGCAAAAAATGGACGATCTGCTGCGACGCGGGGGACGGGAAGGCTGGCCGCAGAGCCCATACCGTACCGTCATCGCCAACGCCCAAGGTCTCGTAGAGCGGCACCTCACCGAGTGGCTTGAGTTTGTCTCCTGCTCTGGACCATCGGTAAACTGGGACGCTCCCGCCCTCACTAGCTCTCGAACCTACCAAGAATAGCGCGTCGCTCGGCGAGAGATATGGCATGCCCCCCGGCATCTGGTAGAAGCCGTTCCACGTCTGCCGCATGTCCAGCGTAATCGCCGCGGGTGCAGCCATGCTCCTGCCTGCGGCGAGATCAATCAGCCCCGACCCGAGGTCCCTTTGCCCTATCGGATAGTCCTCCGCTGCAAGCCAGGCAAGAGACCCTTCCTTCCCGCCGAATACGTAACCAACCACTTGGAGCCATTGCCGCGATGTCGGCAGGCGTACGGGAAGGTTGTAGGTCCTGGACTGGCCCTGGGGGTCGAAAAGAATTACCCGGTTGCGCTGAGTCGAAGCGCCTGGAGGTGCAGGGCAGAGAAACCCGGTCAAGGGACCGTTGATATCCGTCCCGATCAGGGGCTGGGCGCAACGATAAACCGTCTCCCACCGACCCGGGGTCAATGTCCTCCGCTGCAGGACGTATGGCGCGCTGCCGGTTACCCGCACCATCTCATTCGGACCGATCTGATAGGTAGGCGATCCGTTGACGAGGGCCCTTGGAATCACGATTCGGCTCACCCTGAAGGGGCCGATCTTGCCCCCGATTGCTGGCTTTGGCTGCGACGGCGCACCACAAGCCGCACACGTGATCCCCGCGCACACCGCCAACGCAAGCAACCGCCTCACGCACTCTCACTTCCCCCACGGATGTCACGGCCAGCCAAGGCAGCACACTTGCAGCCCCGGGGGACGGGCTGCGGGCAGCGACTCAGCAGCCGAACGCTATGCGGGAAGACTTCGCGCCCCTCTGCCGCGATCCTGTGCTGTTGCGGACACGCCTGCGCCGGGCGCCACCGAACTAGCCAGGAGTCAGTGTGGAATGGAATTCCTGTCCCTCGCAAGCTTAGGCCAGGGAGCGCAGGCACCTGGTTTGCACACCATGGACTTCGGGTGCCCGAAGGGGACGAAGTAGACGTTCTTCACGGCGAGCAGGGTGCCCAGGTTGCGGGCGTTGAGGCCCAGGATGTCGTTCGAGGTGATGGCGAGAACCACTGGACGCTGGTTGCGCAGTTGCGCCTTCGCGGCCATCAGGACAGGGCTGTCGATGATCGCGTTGGCGAGCCGCGCCAGGGTGCTGCCGGTGCAGGGGCAGATCACCACGGCGTCGAGCAACTTCTGCGGGCCGAGGGGCTCGACTTCAGGGATCGTCTTGAGCGGCTGCTTGCCCGTCGCGTCCACGATCGCCGAAAGCCACTTCTCCGGCGTGCCGAAGCGGGTCGCCGTCGTCAGGATGGTGTTCGAGACGATCGGGACGATTTCGGCCCCCTCTTCCTGCAGCCGGCAGATCGGATCGATTGCTTCCTCGAGCGTGCAGTGGGAGCCGGCCAGAGCAAAGCCGATCGTCTTGCCGGATAGGCGCATGCTGCAGTCCTCCTCGGTCTGAGGCGGTCTCCCGCCCGCAATTGGTCCGGGGGTACTGCGGTCGCCTGCGCGCCGGCGCCGGAACTCCCCTCAGGGTCGCCGCATCGTATGCGGACTGCGCAGGCGTGGTGAGACCGCCGGCGGGGCGGCAGGGCGTGCCTCCACCATCGGCGTGCGGATGCGAGCCGCATGTCACGGCTGCACAGCCATCTCCTGTGCCGGGTTGCGGCCCGAGGCGGACAGCACCCTGCAGCGCACCGCGTCAGCGGCCTTTTGGGGTTTGCGGGACCGTCAAGGCGCAACTCTGGCACCGGCAGGCGGTTGCCGCCTGCCGGTGGAGATTCGGCTTTTGAGACTGGGGACATCCATCCGCGTATCTGCAGCGAAGCAGGTTCCCACGCAGCCTGTCTGGGCCGCCCAAGCCGGACCTAAGCCCAGTACGACGTACGGTCGATCGGGATCTCGCGCAGGACCTCCTGGGGCACGAACTCCTCGATTCG
Source organism: Bacillota bacterium (assembly GCA_021847575.1). Taxonomy (GTDB): domain Bacteria; phylum Bacillota; class Sulfobacillia; order JAJZYS01; family JAJYTV01; genus JAJZQO01. The sequence continues at coordinate 5,993 of JAJZQO010000072.1, forward strand.
CACGCGCGTCATGGCTTGCGGCGGCACCTGCGAGACAGGCGAGAACGGTCGGCCGAGCGGCTTCGTCGCGTCGACGATCATGGCCGAGGTGCGGATGTCGTGCTGCAGCGACGGGTCGAGCATGTTGCCCTTGAACATGTCCTTGAGAATCGTCACCTGGCGTTCCGGCTGAACCCTCGTGGCGAGCGCCCAGAGAATCTCGGTGGGGTCGAAGACGTTGATGTCGTCGTCGAAGACGAAGACGTTCTTCGAGTGATCGAAGGTCAGGGCGGCGGCGGCGGCCCGGCCCGGATCGCCCTCGGACTGCTTCTTCATGGCTATGAAGATGTTGTAGTGGGAGAAGCGTCCCCACTTGCAGACGGCCGTTACGCCCGGCACCGCCTCGCGGCAGCGCCTGAGGTAGCTGGCTTCCCGGGGCAGGTCGAGCCACGGCTTGTCGCCTTCTGGAGTGATGATCGACTGCATCATCGCGTCCTTGCGCCGGGTGATCGCCCGCACTTCGTAGCGCGCGCAGTTGTTGAAGCGCTGCGGCCCAAGGGTGCCCGGCGCCTCGCCGAAAGGACCGTCCACGAGGCGCTCGCCCGGGATCAGGGCGCCCTCGACCACGATCTCGGCGTCGGCCGGCACGAGCAGGCGGTCGCCCCATGTGACGGACGGTACGAGCCGCACCGGCTGCCCGAGGTACCCGCCGATCACGTCGTACTCGTCTACCTCGAACGGGCCCATATAGGCGGCACCCAGGTTGAAGGCGGGATGGTGACCCAGCACCGTGGCGATCGGGCACTCCTCGCCGCGCTCCTCGAAATCCCGGAAGATCTGCCACGCGTGACGTGGCGAGGCGTGGAAGGTCTGCAGCCGGGGTCCCTTGACCTCCATGCGATGGTAGGAGAGGTTGTGCACCCCTGACTGCCGGTCCCGCAGCACGGAGGACATCACGAGGTAGGGTCCGCCGTCCATGTAGTGGTGGCGCATCACGGGGAGATCGTAGAGCGAGGCCGCCTCCCCCACCGACACGACCTGTCGCACAGGCGCCTCTTCCGGCGGGATCACGACGGGCTTCATCTGCGCTCCCTCGCGCCGGATGCACTCCATGCCCATTTCAGCCCTGCTCGTCGACGCCGGCAAGCCAAGTGCAACCTGGATCTTGTTCTGGGTGATCTCCGCGTTCATCAGCAGGCGCACGAGGCTGCGCCGACCGGTCAGGTCGAGCGCGTTCTCGAAGAGCAGGATCGGAAACTTCCGCTGCGCGCCCAGGTGCTTGATGAGTGCGCTGACGTCGTAGCTCGCCGGGTTGACTTCCTTCCCGACGCGCACCAGTTCTGCGGGATAGGCCTGCTCGTAGTCGCGCAGGAAGGAACGCAGATCCTTGATCGCTTGTACCTCGGCCATCGGCCTGCCTCCCTGCGTCGCGCGGCTGCCGCCGTTTGCCTTGGCGACCGGCGCGATCGTTGCGCTGCGGTCATGAACCTCCGGTCTGCCGCCACGGGACCATCCGTCGCGCTCTGGCCCATGACCCTGGATCCAGCTGTACCGCCGCGAGCCCCTGCTCTACGGCGCGACGGGCCGGGCCTTGCCGCCTGCGCTCTCGAGCGTGCGCCAGACGCGCTCGGGGGTCAGCGGAAGTTCCGAGAATGTGACGCCGTAGCGCCGCTCGAGGGCCCCGGCGACCGCCGCAGCGAACGGTGGCACGCCGCCCTCGCCCACGCCTGTGCTGCCATAGGGTCCTGGGCCGTCCTCGTTCTCGACCAGCACCGACGTGAAGTCCTCGAGCATGTCCTCGAACGTGGGGACGCGGTAGTCGACCAGGCTGCCATTGATCAGCTGGCCGTCGCGCCACTCCAGGGACTCGAACAGCGTGTGGCCGAGCGCGTGCGTCGCGCTGCCCCACTCCTGCCCCTCGCAGAGCTCGGGCTGGATCGCCTTGCCGAGGTCCGCCACGGAAACGTACCGGCGCACCGTGACAACGCCCGTCTCGGGGTCCGCATCGGCCTCCGCGAGAGCCATGCCCGTCTCCCAGAGCACTGGCTTGCCGCTCACGCGCACCCCTTCGTGGGGGCCCGAATAGCCGACGCCGATGACCTCCTGCGCAGTCTTGAGCCCACCGACCTGCCGCCGCGCGTCGCGGCATGCCGCCTGCACCGCGCGACCCATCACCGTGGTGGAGCGCGAGGCGCCCGTCGAGCGGTCGTAGGGCGCGAGATCGGTGTCCGAAGAGACGACGGCGATCAACTCCGGCGCGATGTCGAGCTCCCGCGAGGCGATGCTCGCGAAGACCGTCTTCGCGCCCTGCCCGAGTTCGCTGGACGCCGCCTGCACCGTGGCGCTGCCGTCCGGATGCAAGCGCACCATCGCGACGGAGACAGGGCTCGCCCCGGCGCCGGCCGTGGCGCAGGCGATACCGCTCAACGGGCCGTAGCCTCCCTCGTCCGCGAGCGTGTCGAGGTCGCCCCGGAGGTCGACCGAGAGCGGCAGTTCGCCGGGGCGCAGTACGGTGCCGCGCGGCGCGAGGTTGCGCCTTCTCAGTTCGACCGGGTCGAGCCCAATGTCGCGCGCGATGCGGTTCAGCTGCGTCTCGAGGGCCCAGACGGTCTGCGGCTTGCCGATCGAGCGGAAGGAGCCCGCCGGGCTCTTGTTCGTGTAGACGGCGATCGCCTCGACATCGAAGGCCGGCACCTCGTAGCAGCCGACGAGCTGCGCGATCGCCGAGTTCGCGACGCGCGGTCCGTTGTCGGCGTACCCGCCGGTGTCGAGCCAGACCTTCGCCTCGCGGGCCACGATGCGGCCGTCCGCGTCGACACCTGTCTTCGCCCAGATGCGGGCATCGTGCCTGCGGTTCGTCAGGATGGCTTCCTCGACAGAGAACTCCATGCGCACAGGCCGACCCGCCTTGCGGGCCAGCGCCGCAGCCACCGGCTCGTACTTCGTGTAGCTCTTGCTGCCGAAGCCGCCGCCGATGAACGGCACGGCGACGCGCACCTGGCTCAGCGGCAGAGCGAACATCTCCGCGAGTTCGCGCTGGACCTGGAAGGGGTGCTGCGCCGTGCTCCAGACGGTCAGGCGTCGGCCGCGCCAGTAGGCGAGCATGGTGTGCGGCTCCATGGCGTACTGGTAGGTGCTGGGGAACTGGAAGACGTCTTCGCGGACGTGGACCGCCTTGGCCCAGCCCTGCGCCAGGTCGCCGTCCTTGATCCGCAGGTCGACACAGTAGTTGCCCTTCGCATGAATGCTCGGCGCACCTTCGCGCAATGCTTCGTCGATGTTGAGCGCGGCGGGCAGCGGCTCGTAGCGGATCTCGATGGCCTCCGCGGCCTCCTGCGCCGCCTCGGGCGTCTCGGCCGCCACCGCCGCCACAGGGTCGCCGATGTACCGCGCCACGCCCTGCGCGAGCACGGGCCTGTCCTTGACGGCATGGCCGTAGAGCCCGAGTCCCGCGACGTCGTCGGGCAGAAGCACGCAGACGACGCCCGGGATCGCCAGCGCTCGCGCGGTGTCGACGCCAACGATGCGCGCGTGTGGCACCGTGCTGCGCACGAGCTTGCCGCAAAGCATGCCCGGCACGCGCAGATCGCCCGTGAATCGCGCTCTGCCCGTCACCTTCTGCCAGGCGTCCTGCCTACGATCCAATGCGTCCCACCTCCTCCTGGACAGCCTCTCGCAGCGTTTCTCGCGCCTTGACCCCGAGCATTGCCCGCCAGATCTTCTCAGGGGTCAGGGGCAGGTCGCCCAGGACCACGCCGGTGGCCCTGTAGACGGCGGCAGCGATCGCGGCGGCCGCAACGGTGGTCGAACCCTCCCCGACCCCCTTCGCGCCCATCGGCCCCGGCCCGTCCTGGTTCTCCACGATGACCGTCTCGAGCGAGTCCGGCACATCCCCAAATCCCGGCACGCGGTAATCGATCAGGTTGCCGTTCACAAGCTGGCCGTCGGCGTAGGCCATTTCCTCGTAGAGGGCATGGCCGAAGCCCATGACGAGCCCGCCCTCGTCCTGGCCGCGGACAAGGTCGGGATGGATCGCCTTGCCGACGTCCGCGACGGAGCGGGCCTTCAGCACCGTCACCTCGCCCGTCTCCGGATCCACCCGCACGGCGACACTTGCCGCGCCGGTCTCCCAGAAGGGCGTGATGCCCTTGAGCGGCATGTCGCCGACCTCGCCGACGTAGGAGCCCTTGCCGACGATCTCGCCGCCATTCATGCCGAACTTGGCCCTGACCGCTTCGGCATAGGTCATGGTCCGCTCGCCGTGGGCCAATCCTCCCGCCGCAACGGTCACCTGGGTGGGGTCGATGCCCCAGGCCCTGCCGGCGATCTCCCGCAGCTGCTCCTTGACGTCGTTCGCCGCACGCTGACAGGCAAGGCCGCTGAGTGTCGTCGAACGGGACGAGCTCGTCGCCTGGTCGTAGGGCGTGACGGCCGTGTCGGGCTCAAGCATGCGGACCTGGTCCACCGGGATGTCGAGGGCCGTGGAGACGATCTGCGGCAGCACGGTGCGGGCTCCCTGCCCGATCTCGACCGTCGAGGCGAGAAGCGTCGCCGAGCCGTCCGCCCTGAGACGCACCACGGCATGCGACACGAAGGGAGCTCCCGTCGACTTGAGCGAAATCGCGATTCCCCGGCCCGTGTGCGGTTCGTCCAGGACGGCAGCCCAATCCGCCCCTGCCGCCTGCTCGAGGTCTTGCTTGAGGTTCGCGTCGACCGGCGCGTCGTCCGGGGAGTAGCGCTCGCCGGGGCGCAGGAGGTTCCTGCGTCGCAGTTCCTGCGGGTCGAGGCCCAGAGCATCCGCCATGCGCTCGGTCTGGAGCTCGTAGCCGAGCACCAGCTGCGGCACGCCGTAGCCCCGGAAGGCGACGGCCGGCACCGTGTTCGTGTACACCCCGTAGGCGTCGATGCGGGCGTTCGGCACGCGATAGGGTCCGAGCGCGACGTAGCCCGCCTTCTGCGTCACTCTCGGCCCGACATCCGCGTAGGCGCCCAGGACGTAGTGGACCTCGACGTGGCGCGCGACGATTGTGCCGTCGGAGCGCACGCCGGTGCGCACGCGCACTCTGGCGGACGGCTTTCTGGCCGTGCGAAAGGCTTCCGCCGAGCTGAGGCAGAGCTGCACCGGGGCTCCGCAATGGCGTGAGAGCGCCACGGCGAGGGGCTCGATCTTGGTGTAGCACTTGCCGCCGAAAGCCCCGCCGACATAGGGGACGACCACCCGCACACGGGACAGGGCGAGCGAGAAGATCTCCGCCAGTTCCTGGCGCACAGTGAATGGGGTCTGCGTCGAGGTATGGACGGTGAGTTCGCCCCCCTGCCAGTCGGCGAGGCAGGCGTAGGGTTCCAAGGCGGCATGGTGGACCATCGGGTAGGTGACCGTGTCCTCGAACACCGTCACGCCCGGCCTTGCGAAGATCGCGTCAGGCTCCTGGCCGCGGCGGAAGTGGAAGTCGTGGACGATGTTCCCCTGACGGCCCGCGAGGTCCGAGAGATCATGGAAGTGGCCCGCCGGACGCAACTGCTCCTCGTGCACGAGCACGGCCCCCGGCGCCAGCGCGGCATCGAGGCTGAGGACCGCCGGCAGGGGCTCGTAGTCCACCTCGACCGCCTGCGCACCCGCCTCCGCCGCCCACTCGTCGCTGGCGACGACCGCAACGACAGGCTCACCCTCGTAGCGCACCCGTCCCATCGCGAGGATCGGCTGGTCCTTGAAGGCGGCGCCATAGAAGGGGTCGATGCCGACGAGGTCGTCGGCCGTGACGACCGCCACGACGCCTGCCACACTTCTGGCGGCATCGGTCTTGATCCCTCGGATCCAGGCATGGGCGTAGGGGCTGCGCACGATGCGCGCCGACAGCATGCCGGGCAGCGCGAGGTCAGAGACGTACTCGGCCTGACCCGTGACCTTCTCCCAGGCGTCCTTGCGCGGCACGCCTTCACCGATCCCGTGCATTGGCCCTGCCCTCCTTACGACCTGGCCGTTTCGCGGGCCGCGTGCTGGATCGAGGTGACGATCGCATGGTAGCCGGTGCAGCGGCAGATGTTTCCGCGCATGTAGGCCTTGATCTCGGGCACGCTCGGGTCCGGGTTCTCGTCGAGCAAGGCCTTCGTCGCCATGATCATGCCCGGCGTACAGAAGCCGCACTGCAGGCCCTGATGGTCGACGAACGCCTGCTGGATCGGATGGAGCGTCTCGCCATCCGCCAGGCCCTCGATCGTCTGCACGTCCCTGCCTTCGCATTCGAAGGCGAGGTAGGTGCAGGAACTGACCGTCTTGCCGTCCACGAGGACGGTGCAGGCGCCGCAGACCTCGACGTCGCAGGATTTCTTGGTGCCTGTGAGGCCGAGTCGGTTGCGCAGTACGTCGATGAGCAGTTCGCGCGGCTCGATCTCGAGCGCGACGGCCCTGCCGTTGACCCGCATGTGGAGTTCCAGCCTCGGCGCCTTCATGCCTGACCCTCTTCCATCCGCCCGACTGCCTCAAGCACCGCCCGCCGCGTCAGGACCTCGACCAGGTGGCGCTTGTATTCGACCGAGCCCGTCAGATCCTCGGTGGGATCGGACTCCGCCGCGGTCAGGGCGGCGGCTTCCGCCGCGCCTGCCGCTACCTCCCGCCACGTCCGGCCGCTGAGAGCCGCCTCGGCGGAACGGCTGCGCTGCGGCACGTAGCCGGCGGCGCCGATCGCCACGACCGCCCGCCCACAGTTGCCGGGATCCTCGCCCGGCTCGAGGAGCACCCCCGCGATGCAGCTCGGCCGCTCGTGGTGGCGGAAGCGCTGGTAGCCCGTGCGCGTACCTTCCCTGCATGCGGGAAACTCGATGTGCAGCAGCAGTTCGCCCTGCTCGACGGCCGACTCGTACGGTCCGCGGAAGAACTCCCACGCCGGCACGCGACGGACTTGGTCCAGACCCTGGATCGTCATCGTCGCCTCGAGCAACAGGCTCAAGACTCCGATGTCCGAGTGCGGCTCGGCGAAGCAGAGGTTGCCGCCGATCGTGCCGACGTTGCGCACCCGCACGTTGGCGACGTCCCGCTCCACGCGGGAGATCAGGGGCGCGAGGCGTTGCAGCTCGGGCGAGAGTTCGAGCCGCCGGTGCGTCACGGCGGCACCGATCCTGACGACTCCCTGCTGTGTGCTCGCGATCTCGCCGAGAGCGGCGATGTGCTTGATGTCGACAAGCCGTTCGTAGCGGGATAGTCCCTGCTTCATCAGGAGCAGGAGCTCTGTCCCGCCGGCGTAGTAGGCGGCCTCGTTGCCTGCGTCATGCCAGGCCCTGACCGCCTCTGCGGCGCTAACGCACCGCACGTGTTCGAAGGGCCGCATCAGGCCACCCCCGGTAGGCAGCGCCGGCGGGCAGGAAGGGCCAAGCCCCCTGCGGTCTTCGGCCAGCCTGCGCCGCTCGGCCGATCCAACGGAAACGAACTGTAGTGCACGGCACTTGCCTCCCAGCTGAGTCCTCGTCCGTCGGGCGACCGGGCAGCCCGACATCTCCACCGCACGCAGGGGCATGCCGCGCCCTGTCGCGGGATTGCCACCACCGCCGGAGCGCACGCCCCTGGGCAATGCCCAGCCCGATCCCGGCAGGGCCCACGCACAACCCCGCCGCCTAGCCCTGGCGCCTTACGAACACTCCACGGGGGTTCTGTCCCACGAGTTCGCCATCCTTGGCCACGACCTGGCCGCGCACGATCGTGTAGATCGGCAGGCCCTGGACGTGGAAGCCGTGGAACGGCGTGTTGGGGTTCTTGCTGTGGCCCTTGGTCTGGTCGACGACGCCGTGCTTGCCGAGATCGA
>JAJZQO010000137.1 GCA_021847575.1 Bacillota bacterium
CTCGTCCTGCTCCATGAGGAGGGCTCCGAGGAGGCGCGTGACGGAGTCCCCGTTCGGGAAGATACGGATGACCCGCTCGCGCCGACGGATCTCTTCGTTTAGGCGCTCGACGATATTGGTCGTGCGCATGCGCTTGCGATAGGGCTCAGGCTCGAGTTTGCGCTGCGACTTTGTGAAAGTCGCTCTGGGAGCGGGATGGTTGGGTCGACACGAAGTCCTTGGCACTACAGATTCTCCTAGTATGTGGATGGCGGCTGCGTGATGGATCAGCTCACCTCGTCAGTCGACGGGCGACGGTGGGTGCCGCAGCAGGGAGAGGTTGGCGACCGGTCTGCGACCGCCATGATCGATGCTGTTCGCTTTGCGATCCTCGCAGCGTTCTTCCTCCAGATCCTCGAGGGCCGCAACGACGACCGGTTGCGCGTCCTTGAAGCGGTCCGCGGCGCGAAGGACCCAGAACATGACGAGGTCGGCCCGCGACATGCCGAAGCTACCGCCGTATTGGGCGCGAACGGCTTCGGCCAGCGTCCACTCGGCGTCTGTCAGTGCCACCGTCCAGGTGCGGGTCCGGGCACCGGCACGTTTCACGCTGGTTCCTCCAGTCGGCGGGGTATTGCGCAATACTGGTCTGGCCAAACTCAGGTCGTTTTCGCGGGTTGCGACGCTTCGGCCACCAGGGCGGCCTGCGGTACCACCAGCCGCTCGGGCGGCCGCATGCCGACGGCCGCGAAGGCCTCGTGCGCACGCCCCTGGAGGGCGGTGCGCTGGAGGAACGAACGGCCATCCGCAGCCACCAGCGTGCCGACGGCAAGCCGGCCAAGGTCCTGCATGACCTCGTGATAGTCAGCTTCCGAGGCGATGGCGCCCTTCTTGCCGGCCAGCGCCTGGCGCAGCGCCATCTCCAGCGCGTAGGCGAGGAAACAGACCATGATGTGGGCGCGGATGCGCCGATCGGTGAAGTGGTAGACAGGACGCAACTTGAGCGGTCCTTTGAGTTCGCGGAAGGCACGCTCCACCCGGAAGAGCTGACGGTATGCCAGCGCGACCTCCCTGGGGGTGAGATCGGCATTGGAGCGCAGGACGTACTTGCCATCGTAGCGCGCCGCCTTCTGGATCTTCGCCTCATCGATCTCCACCTTGGCGTCGCCTAGCCGGACGTAGCTCTTGAAAGAGGAGTTGCGCAAGAGGGACTTGGCGGAGGGGTTCTCCCGCACCTGCCGGCGGAGCCTCGCGACGATCTCCTGCCGGCGCGCACGATCGTGCTCGGCCTCTGCGGGGTTATGGCAGACGATGAAGGTCTCGCCGTCGTCGCCCATGGGCTTGATCCGGATCTTGATCTCGTCCACAGGCTGCCAGTTGGCCCCGGTGTAGGAGATCGCGTCTTCGACGGCGCTGCTCGGCCTGGCGCCGACGATGTACTCGATGCCGTCCTCCCGCAGTTCCTTGAGGATCTCGTCGCTGACCATGCCGCGATCGGCGCAGATGATCACCCGGCGGATCTGAAGCCGCGTCTTGAGCCCGCGCCGCATCTCACGGAACGCCTGGACGTCGCTCGTATTGCCGGGGAACACCTCGTAGCCGATCGGCACGCCTTGCCTCGTCGCCAGCAGCCCGATCGAGACCAGCCGGCGATGATACTGCTTCTCCTTCGACCTGCCGAACTGCGCCAGCGTGCCAAGCGTGGGGCCCATGAAATAGGTGTTCGTCGTATCCATCAGGACGAGATCGATCTCCGGGGCGAAGAGCTCCTGGTTGCGGTTCCAGAGGATCTTCTCGAGCTGCTCTTTGTGCGCCTGGAGAAGATCCATGGCCTCGTAGAGGTGGCGTAGCGCGATAGAAGAGAACTCCGGCGCGTAGATCGTCCCGAGCCATTCCCGAAACGTCGCCCGCTTGGACTTGGGCGCCAGCAGCCGCGCCGCCACCAACGCGAAGGCGGCCTCCGCAAGCGGCATTGACGTGTCCGCCGCCGCCGCCTGCACGGCCTCCTCTAGGCCGAGCTCCCGCCATAGCCGTCGGAAGATCGGCAGGCCCCCCAGTGACCGGACCTCTTGCAGCCCCTCGTGCTCGTCCTGCAGGTTTGCGACGAGCGAAGTCTGCGCAAGCCCGGCAAGCCCGCGGATCATCGCGTCGATCCGTTCCGGATCAAGGAGATCCCGCCGACCGAGGTTGGCGACGGTGTGCTGGCGGACCTTGCGGCCGTCGCGCACCGTCTCGACCAGGAGCAGGTACTCGTAGATCTTGCCGTTCTGATGAACGCGCTTTGTACGTACGAACATTGCACTTCGACTGTATCACTGCATAGCAGCCAACCGCAACCACCTATCCACATGGTTATCCACAGTTATTGCGACTACATTTTCGGCGCTTTCAGCTGCCGCTGGGAAGCAAACGCGAGAACGAGCTCGTCCGAGGGCGTGCGGACGAGCTCGTCTGGGAACTTCGACTCATCTTCGACAGTCCCTAGGCAAGCGAAAGGCGCGCAGAGCGCGCCCAGAGCGGGATTGAGGGCATAGAT